>NZ_JBUEQR010000071.1:0-26219 GCF_054968985.1 Streptococcus sp. 1F3
GAAGTGAGTTCCCATATCAAATTCATCAGTGATAACGATATTTTTGTCTTTAATTCTGAGAAAATTTGTGATAAGATTTAGTTGTTTCATATGAGTCTTTCTAATGAGTTGTTAGTCGCTTTTCATTATAAGTCATATGGGACTTTTTTTCTATACTCAAAAAGGCTCCATAATCTCTACAGTGGATTTACCCACTACAGAAATTATAGAGCCATGATTGAAAGGATTTCGTTCTGTAGTGTCTAGTACAGAACGAAATCCTTTTTGTGTTGTTAAGTTTGTACTAGCATAGAAAGTATAGGTTGCTATATCTGTTATTAGCCAAAGCTGAATCCCCTGTCTATTTTTTCGTATAGAGTTTAGGGAGTGTTCAATTAAGATGTGAGGACGTCAAGAGTAAAGTAAAAATCGGAGATAGACGATGTGTTCAATTCCTAGTTTTTTGAAGATTGTAGAGGAGAAGGGCGTAAAGACCAGTCGAAGAATAGCCATTGGAAAAAGATAATCGAATCGTCTGCCAAAAATAGAGAAAGGTCTAGTTCCTATTGAAAGTAAGTAGTTTTTTGAGTTATTTATTCTTGTCCATCTAGTAAAGACAGTGATGCTCTTTTTTTCTGATATACTCATTTCGTTTCCTTTTATTACTTCAACGATTGTGGAAACTCCGTTTCCTTATTTCCAACTTCCAATCATCTTCTAGATGAATTGTGGAAGCTCCGTTTCCTTATTTCCAGCTTCCAATCATCTTCTAGATGAATTGTGGAAACTTCGTTTCCTTATTTCCAACTTCCAATCATCTTCTAGATGAATTGTGGAAACTTCGTTTCCTTATTTCCAACTTCCAATCATCTTCTAGATGAATTGTGGAAACTTCGTTTCCTTATTTCCAGCTTCCAATCATCTTCTAGATGAATTGTGGAAACTTCGTTTCCTTATTTCCAACTTCCAATCATCTTCTAGATGAATTGTGGAAACTTCGTTTCCTTATTTCCAGCTTCCAATCATCTTCTAGATGATTGGAACTCACTTTGCCCTACTCTACGATTGTTACTGACTATCGTCAGTATGATTTCCAACCTTCAACAGTCATTAGACTGTTGAAGCAGCCTGCAGCTCCTTGCCTAGTACTAAAAGTAAACGAAACAACTATATAGGCAGTTGGATATTCTGATTGGAAGAGCACTAGACGTGTTAGAAATAAGATAGTGAGGGAAAGATAGAAATTGGAGATAAATTGATGAGAAAGCATTGACTAACATTCAATTGAATGTTAAAATAAGTTTGAAAAAAATATCACAAGCTAAGGAGGAAGGAAATGCCTAAGAAATATATTATCGTTGGTGGAGTTGCAGGAGGAGCATCTGTCGCAGCTAGGTTACGGCGGATTGATGAACATGTTCCGATTCAAATCTACGATAAGGGATATGATGTTTCTTTTTCAAATTGCTGTTTGCCAAACTACTTTAGTGGAGAAATTGCAGACATTGAAGATTTGGTTTTTTATGACGCCGCTAGTTTAAAACAGACCTATAATCTGGACGTTAAGGTTCGCCATGAGGTAGTGAACATTCTCTCAGACCAGCATAAGGTGGTTGTTAAAAATCTGGAAACAGGTGAAGAATTTGAGGATTCTTATGATGCTTTGATTCTATCACCTGGAGCAAAAGCACTCTTACCACAATCGATTAAAGGAATCGATCACTCACATGTTTTCAGTCTAAAAAACGTGTCTGATGTGAGAGCGATTGCCCATCATCTAACTGTGGAAGCTGCCGAGGATATTGTTGTAGTCGGTGGTGGTTTTATTGGTGTAGAAGTAGCTGAATGTTTGAAGAAATCGGGAAAAACGGTTCATTTGGTTGAAGCTAGTTCGCAGATTATGACCCCTTTTGATGAGGACATGGTGCAGATACTGCATAAGGAACTTCTAGACAAAGGAATCAATCTTATTTTAGAAGATGGAGTAGAAGAGATTACAGCTTATAGTGTCTATCTATCCAGTGGGAAAAAATTGCCTGCTCAAGCAGTGATTATGGCGATTGGGGTAACTCCTGATGTGGAATTTGCAGTCGGATCGGGTATCCAATTGGGCGAGACAGGAGCTATCGCGGTCGATGCGACCTATCAGACAAATCTGCCAGATGTCTATGCGATTGGAGATGCGATTGAAGTGACCAATCGTCAGACAGGGAAAAAAGTACGCTTACCATTAGCCGGTCCTGCCCAAAAGCAAGCTCGAAATCTAGCAGATATCCTATCTGGTAAACCACAACCAAACCGTGGAGTGATTGGTTCATCTTGTATTCGAGTGTTTGGCTTGAATGCAGCAGCAACCGGTCTGAATGAAAAAAGTTGCCAGGCTGAAGGGATAGACTATCGTGTTGCTCTTGTTATCCCTAATGACCGTGTTGGCTTAATGCCAGAGGCTTCACCAATGTATTTTAAATTGCTTTATGAATATCCGACAGGCAAAGTTCTGGGTGCCCAAGCAATCAGTAAAGGAAATCCTGTTAAAAATATCAATGTGATTGCAACGGTTATTAGCATGGGTGGCTATTTAGAAGATCTGAAAGAGTTGGAATTGTGTTATGCACCAGCCTTTTCTACGGCTAAGGATGTCGTGAATTTTGCAGGAATCGTGGGCTTGAATTATCTACAAGGCGTCTATGAGCAAGTGGCTGTGACAAGTGTTCGTAACTTAGTAGAAAAGGGAGAATTTATCGTAGATGTTCGGGGGCGTGAGGCTTTTGAAGCTGGTCATATCAAAGGGGCAGTCAATATTCCACTGGCAGAAATTCGTGAACGCTTGGACGAAATTCCAAGAGACAGACCTGTTTATATCCATTGTCGGACTTCTTGGAATAGTTACTATGCAATCTGTGCCTTAAAAGGATATGGCTATGAGAATGTTATCAATATTCAAGGTTCTTTCTTGATGTTGAGCTATTATGAGTATTTCAAGGATCAGACAACAGGACGCGAGCCAATTGTAACAGGCTATCATTTTGATTAGTGATGTCAAAGAAGTTATCGCAATTAGACATCCTTGCCCTTGTGCTAGGTGCAGTAATTGGTTGGGGTTCTTTTTCCTTGCCTGGTACTAAATTTTTACCAGAAGCAGGAGTCATCAATACTGCTATCGGATTTGTGGTAGGTGCCTGTTTACTGTATGCTATTCAAGTTGGCTACCATACGATGATGCTTTACCATCAAGAGCAAGGTGGAGAGTTCTCTTATACCCTACTGCATCTAGGAAATAAACATGGATTTGTTGTTGGTTGGGCGCTCAGTTTTTGTTATTTGACGCTTATTTCCTTAAATACAACAGCTGTAAGTCTCCTCTTAAAGGAGATTTTTGGCAATATCTCTTATGGTTATCTCTATACGATTACGACCCATCCTGTCTACTTGTCAGAAATTGGGATTGGAATGGCTGTCATCTGTCTTTTTTACTGGATGAATAAGCATGGATTACTGCTATCAATGCTCTTTCAAAAAATAGTGATTTTCTGGCTTTTTGTGGCTGTTTTTTCTCTGACTATCTGGATGGTATACCATGGGAATAGACAACAGTTTTATACCTTTTACCTAGCCTCTTATCATTTTGATTTGGTAGCGATTATCAAAGTAGTAGCCATCTTTCCCTTTTTATTTGTAGGTATTGACCTTGTGCCTCAGGTGATGATGGATTTGGGATTTTCAAGCAAGGCAACTTGCAGACTTACCGTATTAGCAATAGCAGTTGGTATGCTGATGTATAATGTATTGAATCTGTTAACAGCCTTGGCTTATTCGCCTACTCAAGTAAGGAGTTTAGCATGGGCAAGTGGCAGTGCTGTCTTACATTATGTAGGCAAGGTGGGCTTTGCTATCCTCTGTCTTTCTTCATTAGCTGCACTGGTGGGAGGGATCAATGGCTTTCTGCTGGCAAGCAGTCGGGTGGTTTCCTCACTGGCACTGTATGAACTATTACCGAGCCGTTATGCCCAAAAAAATCAACATCAGGTAGCAGAACATGCCTTAAAATTTGTATCGTTAATAGCGATGATGCTTCTGTTTTTGGGACGAGAGATGATCGTCTATATCGTGGATTTATCCAGTTTAATGGCAGCTGTTACGTATACTTATGTGTGTGTGATCAGTGCGAGAGTAGCCAGAACCTCCCCCGCTAAAAGGGGGAGTCAACTCGGTATTATGGTCAGTATTTTCTTTATTGGGCTACTCCTGATACCAGGTTCTCCTAGTCAGTTAAGTAGGATTTCGCTAGGGATTTTGATAGCTTGGATAGTACTAGGTTTTTTGTATTTTAGAGTAATTAGGAATCGGAAATAAAAGAAAATTTAGGAGAAGAAAATGAAAAAGTTTGAACGTGTGATAGGAATCATAGGCATTGTTGCCATCTTGTTCTTTGGACGGTATTGTTTGACTTCAGACATGCTCTTTTTCCGTCTGATGATTGGTATTGGTTTAGGTTATACCTTAAGCAGGGGGTATACAGGTTTTGCTGGAAGCGTGAATCGTGCCTATCGAACAGGTTCCACTCGCCTTATGCGGACCATGATGGTGATGTTTTTTATCACTTGTTTATTGAGTGCAGCTTTCTTATTTAGGGGGGAAGCAACCACTTATGATTTATGGGTTAACCCAATTAACTGGGGCTTATTACTTGGAGGGCTGCTCTTTGGATTTGGCATGACCTTTTCATCTTGCTGTGCCTCTGGTGTATTGACAGACTTGGTCACTGCTCTTCCTAGGGGAATACTGACCTTGCTTTTCTTTGCTTTGGGTGTATTTGTAGGCTTTCCTATCCAAAATAGTGCTTCTTGGATTCAACAATCATGGATAACGAGTGTAACAGGCGCTAAACTTCATGGCGGGGTGTACTTACCAGACCTCTTTCCATTTGACGGCTTAGATGGTTATCTAGGTTCACTTGTTTTGACAGGAATCTTATGCCTCCTTGTGATTTGGATGGCTTATCGCTATGAAGCTCACCGTAAGCAAGCGGGAACCTATATTGGTCATCTTGGTGAAAAAATGCAGGATATGGAAGTAGCAGAAGTAGCAAGCATACCTGTAACAGCGGAAGAGTGGTACAACCGTCTCTTCGTCAATGCCTGGTCTTTAGGGACAGCCTCTGTCGTGCTAGCAGTCCTTTTTACCTTATTGATGGGGATTACCAAGGCTGGATGGGGTGCAAGTACTCCTTACGGCATATGGTTTGGACAAGCCTTGCTCTTATTTGGTGTTGATGCAGCTAGTTTGGCAAATTTTACCCTACTGCCTGAAGAAGCTTTTACCACACCCTTTTTACAGCACCCAATCAGTGTTCAAAACCTTGGAATTATTCTTGGTACAATCGTGTTCTTATTGATTTCAGGAACCTTTACCAAAGCATGCAAATCGGAATTACGGATTACAGGAAAAGAAAGTTTTTTCTATATGTTAGGAGGATTTTTGATGGGATTTGGAACACGCTTGGCAAATGGTTGCAATGTCGGAGCGCTCTTTACACCGATTGCAAACTTTTCTTTATCTGGGTGGGTCTTTCTCATCTTCTTGGTAAGTGGTGGTATTCTTGGAAATATGACTGCTAAGAAATTTGATCTGTAAGAAACCTAGGCTCTCACTTCTAAGGGAAGGGAGAGCTTTTTTTATTCGGATAGAAAAAGATATGGTATAATCAATACTGGATAATGAATGGAAACGAGGAATATCAAGGATTTTGGTAGATGACAGACAATATATGGATCAGGTATTCAAAGAATACGTGCGCATCGGAAAAGCACTGTCCAGTGAAAAACGTTTAGAAATATTGCATCGGCTCGTCCATGGTCCTAAATCTGTAGAGCAGTTATCTAAGATGACAGACATGTCCATTGCGAACACCTCTAGGCATCTACAAGTCTTAAAAGAAGCGAGTCTTGTTAAGCTAAAAAAAGAAGGGAAGTATGTTTGGTACAGTGTTTCATCAGAAATGGTAGAGCATTTGTTATGGGACATTCACCAGATTAGCGAGGAGCAATCACCGATGTTGACCTTTATTGAGCAACAATTTATTGCAACCGATGATCAGATCAAGACCCTTGACTTGACAGAGGCGAAAAATAAGGTGTTTGCCCATCAGGCACAGCTAGTGGATTTGCGTTCGGAAGTAGAATTTGAAATTGATCATGTAGAGGGAGCAGTCAACATTCCCTATTCTATATTGACAGAAAAGTTAAGCAAGCTTGACAAGGATAGGCCCATCATCTTATATTGTCGGGGATTATTCTGCACTTACGCCAATCAAGCTGCCTCCATTTTAAATAGGAACGGTTTTGAAGCCTATAGTGTCAGTGGAACGCACTTTGACTGGAAGCGTGAGACAAAATAATGGGAGGATAAGATGTCCAACTGGCTATTTTTTGATGTCGGATCCACCTTGGTGGATGAAAGTGAAGCTTATCAAAGATTTGCCCATGAATGTGCGAGAGTTTTACAAGCTTATGGTAGGCAGGTGACTGCGATAGACTTTTTTGATATAGTTATATGCTCAGAAGAAGTAGGCTATCACAAACCAGACCGAGCAATTTTTGATGCTACCTTAAGACAGCTCCAGATCCCTGCGAGGGATTGTGTCTACATCGGAGATCGTATGGACAATGATATTCTTCCTGCTAAGAAAGTTGGAATGGGAACTGTGCATGTGCTACAAGGAATCGGTCCCCATTATTGTCAACAGACAGCTATAACGAGTGACATAACTATTCAGACATTGAATGATTTACTTGAATGGTTATAAAAACCTAATATTGGTTAGGAGTAACTGTTTTTTCAACTCACCTTACTAGAGGGAGTGAGGAAAGGAGCGTTTTATCTCTAGATTGAAAGGAGAGAAAACTACCCAAATTTTTGAATATTCATAGATAGTTAAAGGTAAGTGGTGCGTTTCGCCAAAATTCGTTGAGCATGACAGAGCATAATCCGAAAATACTAGATGTTAAAAAACGCCTACAAGCAAGGTATTGTTGCCCGTGCTTGTAGGCGGTTTTTATGTAGCTAAAGATCAGTTGCTCAGTCTTATGCCTTTATGAAAAGAGGACGCAGACGGCTTCAGGGACGATAAAGTCAGAAGATAAGCTAGTGAGTTTTCCTGTTTCGTCATTGCGACTAAAGACACTGATATTGTCTGAATCTTGATGGGCGACAATAAGGAAGCGATTGTCAGGGCTGAGAATGAAATCACGCGGTGTTTTGCCAAGACTTGGAACGATATCTACTAGCTCGAGACTGGCATCTCCTAAAACCTTGTAAACTGCAATCGAATTGTGTCCACGGTTTGAAGCATAGAGAAATTTCCCATCTTTAGAGAGGCGAATAGCTGCGGTACCGTTAAAGTCAGTATAGTCATCCGGCAGGGTAGAGATGGTCTGCATGTGTTCAAATTCTCCCAAACCGTCGTAAATGAGTACTTCAATAGTCGAATTCAATTCGCAGATGAGATAGGCCATTTTTGTGGTTGGGTGGAAAATGATATGGCGTGGTCCAGCACCCGGTGTCGCTTGATAACGAGCGAGTGGTAGGAGTTTTCCTTGCTCAGCTACTCTATAAGTGATGACTTCATCGGTTCCTAAATCGCAGGTGACGAGGTATTGGTCGGGGGTTAGGTCAGCGAAATGGACGTGCGGACTAGCTTGATTTTTATGGGGTCCAGAACCCTTATGGTGTTGAGTATCTGTCAACTCTAACCCGCCATTTTCTAAGCGCTTATAGACCAAGACTTGTCCCTTATGGTAGTTGGCAGCGTAGACTAGTTGGCGTTCTTCATCGAGCGATACATAGCAGTGAGGAGCACCTGCTGATACTGCGTGGTTGATCAGGTTAAGGTCTGGGGAAAAAGCAGCGAGCCCTCCTTGGTCCCCCTTAGCTCCTACGGAGTAAAGAAACTGGTCAGTTGATAAAGCCAGATAAGTTGGATTGGGCTCAGCTACAAGCAGACGGCGGTTGCTCAATTCGCCGGTTTCGACATTAAAATCTGCGGCATAGATTCCCTCAGAGGCTCTACGAGTATAGGTTCCAAAATAGAGTGTCATCATTTATTTCTCCCATTATTTTATTTAGAAAATTATATCATATTTTAAAGGGAAAGTCCGTTTGCTATGTGATTTCTATGACCCGAAAATCGAGGATACATGGTATAATAGAAAAAAATAGAAGAAGAGGTTTTACATGGAAGATAAGAAACAATCGTTTTACCTGTCTTGGTTTTTCAAATGGTTTGTCAACAATCAAGCGGTTACATTTTTTCTTGTGACCCTCTTGGTTTTGTTGACTATCCTTGTATTGACCAAGCTTAGCTTTCTTTTTAGTCCGATTGCCAGTTTTTTGGGAATCATTCTTTTGCCCATGCTCCTGACAGGCTTGCTCTATTATTTGCTCAATCCCATTGTCGATGTGCTGGAAAAATGTAAGGTATCGCGAACGATCGCCATAGCGATTTTATTTGTCGTTATTGCTTTTCTCTTGGTTTGGGGCTTGGCAGTTGCTATTCCAACTATTCAAAGGCAGGTCGTGAGCTTTGCCCGCAATCTTCCAACCTATATTCAGGAAATCGAATTACAGGTGACCTCTCTCCTGCAGGATGAACGATTTGAGCAGTTCCGTCCCACAGCCTTGGAAGCCTTGGATAATGTGAATAGCCAGATTATTTCCTTTGCCCAAAAAATATCTTCAAGTGCGGTGGATTGGGCTAAAGAATTGATCAGTGCGACCTCGCAGGTGGTCGTAGCTGTCTTGATTATGCCCTTTATCCTCTTTTATCTCCTGCGTGATGGGCAATATCTGAAGGCGCATATTACTGAATACCTACCGACCAAGTGGCGGGCTTCCATCGGTGCTGTCTTGACCGATGTGAATAGTCAACTCTCCAATTATGTACGGGGGCAGGTGACTGTTGCAGTGATTGTTGCCTTGATGTTTTCAATTATGTTTTCAATAATTGGGCTAAGTTATCCGATTACCTTGGGGATTGTAGCTGGCTTTTTGAATCTGATTCCCTATCTCGGGTCTTTTCTTGCCATGATACCTGCCCTTATCTTGGGAGCTATTGCAGGACCATTTATGCTCCTTAAGGTCATCCTTGTATTTGCAGTGGAGCAAACCATTGAGGGACGCTTTGTAACCCCTTTGATTATCGGTAGCTCCTTGAATATTCATCCGATTACGATTCTTTTTGTCCTTTTGACTGCTGGACAGATGTTTGGTGTGTTAGGTGTACTCCTTGGTATTCCGATTTATGCTTCTATTAAGGTGGTTTTAAAAGCTATTTTTGAATGGTATAAGGACTATAGTGGTTTGTATGATCCAGAAGATGAAGTGATTGAGGGTATAGATGAATAATAGTGAAAAAATGTTGGTCTGCTTGGAGCAACAAGATTTACAAAAGGCGATGAAGTATTTTCAGCGGGCGCTGGAGACTGATTCAGATGAGGTCTTGTTGGATTTAGCAGCTTATCTGGAAAGTATAGGATTTCTACCACAGGCCAAAGAAATTTACCTGCGCTTACAGGAAGACTATCCGGAGCTTGCGATTCAACTCGCCCAAATTGCTAATGAAGATGGCTTGGTAGATGACGCCTTTGCCTATCTGGAAATGATTGCTCCAGACAGTCCAGTCTACCTGGAAGCCTTGCTTGTAAAAGCCGATTTCTATCAATCGGAAGGCTTGGCTGATGTAGCGAGAGAAAAGCTTTTAGAAGCTAGTCGGTTGAGCGATGAGCCAGTCATTTTGTTTGGTCTAGCTGAATTAGATATGGAGTTACAAGAATACAAGGAAGCCATTCAATATTATGCCCAGCTAGATAATCGAGAAATCTATGAGTGGACAGGTGTGTCCACCTATCAACGGATTGGGCTTGCCTATGCAAGTCTGGGAAAATTTGAAGTGGCAATTGAGTTTTTGGAAAAATCAGTTGAATTAAATTACGATGATCAGACAGTCTTTGAACTGGCAACATTGTTGCTGGATCGAGAAGATTATCAAAAATCAGTCCTCTATTTCAAGCAGTTAGATGCGATGAATCCAGAATTTGAGGGTTACGAGTATGCATATGCCAAGGCTCTTCATGGAGAGCATCAGTTGACAGAGGCACGGAAGATGATCGAAAAGGGGCTTGCCAAAAACGAATACGACCCTGCCCTGCTTTTACTAGCTTCTCAGTATGCCTATGAGGATCATGATATCAAGGCTGCCGAAGATTATCTCTTGCAAGCGAGGACAGGTGTTGATGATGAAAATGAGGTCGTTCTGCGCTTGACCAATCTCTATCTAGAACAGGAACGCTATGAGGAAGCAGTAGATCTCTATTCGGAAGAATTGGATCATGTCCTGGCTCTTTGGAATATTGCCAAAGCCTACCAGGCCTTGGAGCGAGAAGCAGAAGCACTTACTCTTTTTGAACAACTGCAGCAGGATTTAGCTGAAAATCCTGAATTTTTAGCAGATTATATGGAGTTATTACGGCAACTTGGTCAACTAGAGGAAGCCCAAAAATTGGCAAGTCACTACCTGCAATTAGTACCAGATGATCTTCTCATACAGGAATTTTATAATCAAGGATAAGAAATGGAAGTAAATAAATTATTTCAGTATAACACACTCGGAGCCTTGATGGCTGGCTTGTACGGTGGCTCTCTGACAGTAGGTGAACTGTTAGAACATGGTGATTTAGGGCTAGGAACACTTGACTCGATTGATGGGGAATTGATTGTATTGGACGGGAAAGCCTACCAAGCCAAAGGGTCTGGTGATAGACCAGAGGTAGTAGAGGTATCGCATGATGTAAAGGTACCATATGCAGCAGTGATTTTTCATCAAGCAGAAGTCATTTTTAAGCAGCGTTTTGAAATGACTGATCAGGAATTGCAAGCACGGATTGAGTCCTATTACGATGGTGAAAATCTCTTTCGATCCATTAAAATTCGTGGTCACTTCGCAAAGATGCATGTCCGAATGATTCCAAAATCTACCTCAGATATGAAGTTTGCAGAGGTTGCAACCCACCAGCCGGAATATACAGCTGAGGATATTTCAGGTACCATCGTCGGTATCTGGACACCTGAGATTTTTCATGGCGTGAGTGTCGCAGGCTACCACCTACATTTTATTTCAGATGACCATCGTTTTGGTGGGCATGTGATGGATTATGTCATCAGCCAAGGCTTCGTTGAAGTCGGGGCTGTTGATCAGCTAGACCAACGTTTCCCAGTTCAGGATCGTCAGTTTCTGTTTGCAAAATTCAATGCAAAAGAGGTGCGGGAAGATATTGATAAGGCGGAATAAAATAGCACAGTGTGCTATTTTATCCCGAGCCTGTCAATAAGAAAGCGAGGAAGCACATTGTGCTATTTTATCCCGAGCCTGTCAATAAGAAAGCGAGGAGGCACAGTGTGTGATGTATCCTAAAATCTTCAAATATGAAAGCGTGGTTCATTGTGTAAATTGCGCTTTTTCTTTATACTCACTAAAAATCAAAAGTAGACTAGCTTTCACAATTAAGAATTGTGAAAGGTTGGAAATGAGAGTAGCACCGCTCATTTCCTTATATAGTTATTTAGTTTACTTTTAGTACTAGGCAACGAGTTGCAGGCTGCTTCAACAGTCTAAGGACTGTTGAAGGTTGGAAATCATACTGACGATAGTCAGTAACAATCGTAGAGTACGGCAAAGCGAGTTCCAATCATCTTCCAGATGGTTGGAAGTTGGAAATAGGGAAACGGAGTTTCCACAATCGTCGAAGTAATAAAAGTTAAACTAAATGGGTATAATCGAAGCTGAAGGTAGAACGAGCCTTCACCAAGGCAAGTTGACCAAGTATCCTTTTAATTTTTAAAGAGTATTATGTGACTATAAGTCAGTCACACCCTGTAAGGTGCGGAACAAATAAACCACCCGTTTTCACGGGTGGTTATGATTGAGTATCAATCATACAGTTTTTCTTTCGTATGAGAAATGCAGTGCTTTTCCTCGTCCCAGTAATGAATGCGTTCAAAGGAGCCCTTGCGCCAGTAAAGAGGGAGTCGCTCTCTTACATCCTCTTGCATATCAAGCTGGTCAAGTTGGTCAATCGACCACCATTTTGGTTTACCTTCAGGTGATGTAGTCAAGATTTCACCCTCAAAATCTTCACAGAGAAAGTCATAGTAGACGTAGCGTTCTTGTCCAATTGGATTGGTAAAGCCGGAGATGCCCTTCAGTTGCAGACCGAGGACAGTCAGTCCTGTCTCCTCTTTGACTTCACGAATAGCAGCTTCAAAGAAAGTCTCTGGAAATTCAACCTTGCCGCCGGGTTGAATCCAGCCCTTGAAATCATCATGCTGGCGATCTAACAGCAGGACCTGATTTCCTTTTTTAATGCAAACATTCACATAGTTTTTGATTGTTTCATTCATCTGTTCTTTCCCTCTATTGCCTAGCTCTTACTGTTTCATGGCCTTAATCTTGGATTCATCTGGAGTAACTCGGAGTGTTTTCTGTCCCTGATAGGTAACAAATCCTGGTTTTCCACCAGTTGGCTTATGTAATTTCTTGGCTTCAATCATATCGACCTGCACGAGATTGGAGTAGCGAGCCTTAGAGAAGTAGGCAGCTAGTTCTGCAGCGTCGGTCTTCACTTCGTCACTAGGATTCAGATTATTTGTGATGATAACATGGCTTCCAGGAATATCTTTAGCATGGAACCACAATTCACCTTTCTTTGCCAATTTAAAGGTCACCTCATCATTTTGGAGATTGTTTTTTCCAACGAGAATGATTGTTTTCCCGTCTGTTGCCAGATAGCGTTCGGGTTGCTGGCGTTTGGCGATTTTTTCCCGATGACGACGCTTGAGGTAGCCAGTTTCGATTAACTCTTCTCTAATTTCGTTAATTTCAGAAAGACTAGCCTGTTCCAACATCGTATCCACACTTTCGAGGTAGGCGATAGTTGATTTCGTTTCCTCGATTAAGCTATTGAGGTGTTTGACAGCCTCCTTTAGTTTCTGGTACTTCTTGAAATAGCGTTGGGCATTTTGGCTTGGAGTGAGGGCAATATCAAGTTCAATTGTTACAGGATTACCTGTATAATAATTGTCTAAAGTAACGCTGGTTTGATCGTTTGGAACTTGATGGAGATAGGTTGTCAGCAATTCCCCTTTTTGGCGAAAGAGTTCGGCAGCTTCAGTATCAAGGAGTTCCTGTTCCTGCTTGATGAGCTTCTTGCGATTTTTATCTAATTCACTCGTGACCCGCTTGATCAATTCCTGAGCTTGTTGGCTAACCCGGTCACGCTCCGCCTTATCCCGATAGTAGTGGTCGAGGAGTTGAGAGAGGCTGGTAAATTTTTCTTGACTGTCTGAAAAAGGTAGGGCAGAATAGGACTTTGTCGTTAGAGTGGGCCGGCAGGCTTGAGCAAAGAAACTACGGAAATGTTTGAGTTTATCAGTGGTCAGACCTTGTGCTAATTCTGTTGCAGTATCGCGTCCCAAACCCTGAAAGAGAGTTTGAAGTCGCTTGGGCGTGAGCTCTTCTGTACTCAGAAGTTCAAATAATTTCTCATTGCCAATTGTAAAGGGATTAAAACGATTGGTTTCAGGAGGACGGAGATAGCTTGCCCCAGGGAGAAGCGTCCGATAGGAATTTTGTGAAAAGCCAATGTGTTTGATGGCTTCAATAATCCGTTTTTCTAGTTTATCGATGAGGAGAATATTGCTATGCTTACCCATGATTTCAATGATGAGGCTGACCTTTACATGGTCTCCTATCTCGTCCTTGTTTGAGACAATAAATTCTAGAATCCGGTCGTTCTCCCACTGCTGGATTGACTCAATAATAGCTCCTTGCAAGTATTTCCGTAAAACCATGGTAAAGGTGTTTGGAACCTTGGGATTGGTAAATTCAGCCTCGGTCAGTTGGACACGACCAAAGACAGGATGGGCAGAAAGAAGTAATTTGTGACTGCTCCGATTGCTACGGATATGGAGGACGATTTCCTGCTCAAAAGGTTGAGTGATTTTCTGAATCCGACCACCCTCAAGTGCCTCTCGTAATTCAGCCGTCATATGGTGTAAAAAGAATCCGTCAAAAGACATTGCTGTTCCTCGTATTTCTATTTCCTGCTGGTCAAGCCTAACCGGCTTTGCTTTCCAATTATACCATTTTTTAGAAAATTTACAAAAAACTATTGACAAAGCAAATGAGAAGTTCTATAATATTCACTAATCAGAAGAAGTAATAGACAGTACGTTTTCAGGGAGCTTGTGGATATTGCGAACAAGTAGCGGACGTTTATGAAATGGGCTGAGGTTATGTATTGAATTCAAAACAATGAGAATTCGGTTGGCACCCCTTACCGTGCAACTCCTTGATAGAGGAGATGGAGATATGGAACCATTCTAGACAGTTTCCATAAGTGAGGTGGCACCGTGTCATTGACGCCCTCGCATACAATTTTTTGTATGTGAGGGCTTTTTCTGTAGTGCTATGAAAGCAGCACCGTATGAGGAGGAATTAAATGATGAAAAAGCGTTGGCGAATCTATTGTTTATAGGATATGAAATCGAAATAGAGCACTGACTTGCGAACAAGGAGGAGAGGATATCATGAAAAATAAGAATTTACTATTAACTATTTTGGCTTTGGTGGCTGTCGTTGTTGGAGCAATCTTTCTAACCAATAAGAAGGAAGATAAGAAGGTGCAGACTGAGGGTGAAACGGTCAAGGTGGGAGTACTTCAGTTTGTGACCCATGAAGCCCTTGATGAAATTTACCGAGGCATTCAAGACGGTCTTGCAGAAGAAGGCTATAAAGATGCAAATATCAAGATTGACTTTATGAATGCTGAAGGTGACCAAGGGAAAATCGCTACTATGAGTCAGCAGTTGGTATCAAATGGGAATCAAGTCTTGATAGGTATTGCAACACCAGCGGCCCAAGGACTTGCTAATGCAACCAGTGACCTACCAGTTATCATGGGGGCTATCACTGATCCAGTTGGTGCCAAATTAGTCAAAAGCCTTGAAAACCCAGGTGCCAATGTGACAGGAGTTGCCTGCCCACAACCGATTGCGCAACAACTGGACCTGATTCAGAAGATTACCCCAACCGCAAAAACAATCGGTGTTCTGTATTCCAGTAACGAAGATAATTCAAAATTAAACGTAGAAAAATTCACGGAATTGGCAGAAAAAGAAGGCTATACGGTACTTGCCTACCCAGTTCCCTCTAGTAACGAAATTGCTTCCACTATGTCAGTGATGACTAGCAAGGTTGATGCTATCTGGATTCCTCAAGACAATGCTATTGCGTCAGCCTTTAAGACAGTAGTCGCAAGCAATAAGGAGGCGAAAGTACCTATCTTCCCAAGTGCGGATACCATGGTAAAAGAAGGCGGATTGGCTTCTGTTGTGGTTAGTCAATATGGTCTAGGAGTTTCAACAGGAAAAATGACTGCTAAGATTCTGAAAGGTGCAAAACCAGCTGAGACAGCTGTTGATGTGGTAGACCAAGGGGCGCCAATCATCAACAAAAAAGTAGCAGCTGAATTGGGAATCACCATTCCAGAAGAAATCGAAAAAGCTGCTGGTGAAATTGTAGAATAAAAAATAAGGAGAAATAAGAGAGAAGTGCTTGCCCAATAATGGTCTAGCTTCCTCTTTTCTTCAAGGTATAGGAAGAAAATATGATTGTATCAATAGTATCACAAGGTTTGGTCTGGTCTATTTTAGGACTTGGTATTTATATGACCTTTCGGATTTTGAACTTTCCAGACATGACAGCCGAAGGAAGTTTTCCTCTGGGCGGTGCAGTTGCAGTTACCCTGATTAGTGGTGGAGTGAACCCATTTTTTGCGACCCTCTTAGCCATTCTTGCAGGTTGTGTGGCAGGCTTAGTAACGGGTTTGCTTTATACCAAGGGAAAGATTCCGACCCTTCTCTCAGGGATTTTGGTCATGACTTCTTGCCATTCTATTATGCTGATGATTATGGGGCGAGCCAATCTTGGTCTCTTAGGGACGCAGCAAATTCAAGATTACCTCCCTTTTAATAACTCTGTTAACAATCTAGTCGCAGGTTTGACTTTTGTATTCTTGGTCATTGTAGCCTTGCTCTTTTTTCTCGATACTAAACTTGGACAGGCTTATATTGCAACAGGGGATAATCCAGATATGGCAAGGAGTTTTGGTATTAACACCGATAGCATGGAGCTGATGGGTTTAATCTTGTCAAATGGTGTGATTGCTTTAGCAGGAGCGCTAATTGCTCAACAGGAAGGCTACGCAGACGTTTCACGGGGGATTGGGGTTATTGTCGTTGGGCTTGCGAGTTTGATCATTGGAGAAGTTCTCTTTAAGAGCTTGACCTTGGCAGAACGGTTGCTGACCATTGTTGTAGGAGCAATTATCTATCAATTTCTCATCTGGGCAGTGATAGCACTTGGTTTTAATACGAGCTACCTCCGCATTTATAGTGCTGTGATTTTAGCCATCTGCCTCATGATTCCAACCCTAAAAACAAAATTCTTCAAAGGAGTGACCCTCAGCAAATGACAGCAATTGTAGAATTAGAAAATGCCACAAAAGTGGTCAATAATGGCTTTGATGAAAAAAAAGTCATCTTGCAGCAGGTTTCTCTTACGATTTATGAGCATGATTTTATCACGATTTTGGGGGGAAACGGTGCAGGAAAATCAACCCTTTTCAATGTGATTGCAGGGACCCTGCCCCTCACGAGTGGAACCATTCGGATTATGGGAGAAAATGTGACCAATTTCTCACCAGAAAAGCGGGCTAAATATCTAGCACGGGTCTTTCAAGATCCTAAAATGGGAACCGCTCCTCGAATGACCGTTGCAGAAAATCTCTTGATTGCTAAGTTTCGAGGAGAAGGACGCGGGCTTATTCCACGAAGATTGGGAAGCTATAAGGAAGAATTTCAAGCGACCATCGATCAGATTGGTAACGGTCTTGAAAAGCATTTGGATACTCCGCTTGAATTTCTCTCTGGTGGGCAACGGCAAGCCTTAAGCCTTCTGATGGCGACCTTGAAGCGACCAGAATTATTGCTTTTGGACGAGCATACGGCAGCTCTTGATCCCAAGACCAGTGTGGCTCTAATGAAGTTGACGGATTATTTTGTAACCAAGGATCAATTGACAGCTCTCATGATTACCCACCAGATGGAAGATGCCCTAAAATATGGCAATCGTCTTCTAGTCATGAAAGGCGGGCAGATCATTAAGGACTTGAGTAAGGCAGAAAAAGAAGAAATGACCTTGGACGATTACTATCGGTTGTTTGAATAGACTAATAAGGAGGAGGGGAAGTTGATTCTGAACCTGCTCTTTTTTTGAAAAAAGATTGAAAAAAGGGTATAATAGTATAGATATGCAAGAAATTGCAAGACTGTAATTCGACTTGGAACTCCAAGGACCGTTAGTAATACCTTTTGAAAATCAACCCCATACTTTGCCAGCTCATCCCACGGAACTTGTTTTGATTCTATGGTTTAAGAGGAGGATAGTGAGGTTCGCTCTTTCACTGTGTAAAATGGGGAGACTTCCTTCTAGGTTGATTTTCTTTGAGGATAAAAAAGAAATAAAGGAGTTATCATGACTGATATAAAGATTATGGCTTTGGGCGGTGTCCGTGAGAATGGGAAAAATCTCTACATTGCCGAAGTCAATGACATGATTTTTGTCTTGGACGCTGGGCTGAAATATCCAGAAAATGAACAGCTCGGTGTTGATGTTATCGTACCCAATTTTGAATATTTGGTAGAAAATAAGCAGCGTGTAGCAGGTGTATTTTTAACCCATGGGCATGCAGATGCGATCGGTGCCTTGCCTTATTTGCTAGAAAATGTACGCGTACCTGTCTTTGGCTCTCATTTGACCATTGAATTGGCAAAATTGGTCGTTAAAAATTACAATGCGACCAAGAAATTCAAGGACTTCCACATCATTAATGCAGAGACAGAAATTGATTTTGGAACTTCTATTGTCTCCTTTTTTAAAACAACCCACTCGATTCCTGAGAGTTTGGGGATTGTGATTAAGACGGATGAGGGCAATATTGTCTATACGGGTGATTTCAAATTTGATCAAGCTGCGGATCCCTTCTATAAGACCGATTTTGGGCGTCTAGCAGAAATTGGGAACGAAGGTGTTTTAGCGCTCTTGTCTGACTCAGCCAATGCTGATAGTCCTATTCAAGTTGCCAGCATGCATGAAGAAGCAGAAGAAATTCTCAATACCATTGCAGATTGGGAAGGGCGCGTGATTGTTGCTGCAGTTGCGAGTAACATCGTCCGTATCCAGCAAATTTTTGATGCCGCTGAAGCAACTGGTCGCCGCGTGGTGTTGACAGGCTACGATGTAGAAAATATCGTCCGCACAGCTATTCAATTGAAAAAATTGCGTCTGGTCAGCGAGCGTCTGTTAATTAAGCCAAAAGAAATGAATAAATTTGAGGATCATGAACTGATTATCTTGGAAACAGGGCGCATGGGTGAGCCTTTAAACGGTTTGCGTAAGATGTCAATCGGCCGCCATCGCTATGTCCAAATTAAGGACGGAGACTTGGTTTACATTGTCACCACCCCAACTATTTCCAAAGAGGCAGTTGTGGCACGTGTTGAAAATATGATCTACCAAGCAGGTGGTGTGGTTAAGTCAATTACTAAGAATCTACGGGTATCAGGGCATGGGAATGCACGTGATTTGCAGTTGATGTTAAATATCCTGCGGCCTAAGTATCTTTTTCCAGTACAAGGAGAATATCGTCAGTTAGATGCTCATGCTCGAGCAGCACTTGAAATTGGCTTGTATCCAGAAAATATTTTCATCGTTAAACGAGGGGATATTATGAGCTATGAGCAGGGTGACTTTGTCCATAGTGGCTCGGTTCCTGCGGGGGACGTCATGATTGACGGGAATGCGATTGGAGATGTCGGTAATATCGTTCTTCGTGATCGTAAAATTTTATCAGAAGATGGTATCTTTATCGTGGCGATTACGGTCAATCGCCGTGACAAACGGATTATTTCCAAAGCTAAGGTGAATACACGTGGCTTTATCTATGTGAAAAAGAGCCGTGATATTCTACGTGAAGCTTCTGACTTGGTCAATGCAACAGTAGAAAATTACTTTACAAAGGACAGTTTTGATTGGGCAGAGCTGAAGTCATCTGTTCGTGATGAACTTGCGAAATATCTCTTTGATCAAACCAAGAGACGTCCCGCTATCCTGCCCGTTATCATGGAAGTCAAATAGTATAGACAAATAGACAGAAAAAGGTGAGAGCTGCTTGGGCAGAAAAGCCCACCTTTTTCTATTGAAAGGAGAGAAGAATCATGGCTCTAATGAGTATTACCTATTATTCCTCTGTAATGGACTTGGACTTGTCTGTTCAAGTCTTATATCCAGATAAAGGGCGGGTGGATAATCCCGATGATACGGATATTCCAGTCTTGTATCTTCTGCATGGAATGGGTGGGCGAGATACGACTTGGTTGCGCTTGACAGCCTTGGAACGTTTGGTGCGCAAGACCAATTTGATAGTCGTCATGCCAGATACCCATAATGGTTGGTATGTCAATACCCAATACGGCTATCCCTATTTTGATGCACTGGCAATCGAATTACCAGAAATATTAAAACGCTTTTTCCCAAATATGACAGATAAACGGGAAAAGACCTTTATTGCTGGCTTATCTATGGGAGGCTATGGGGCTATGTACCTAGCCTTAGCAACCAATCGCTTTTCCCATGTTGCCAGTCTGTCGGGAGCCCTTAGCTTTAAGGATTTTGACCCAAGAAAGGAAGATTTGGGAAGCCTCGCCTATTGGATAGGGACCTTTGGTGAGATTTCAGACTGGGAAAGTCCAGATAATCCTTATTCCCTCGTTCATTTGGCGAAAAAAGCAGATAAAAGGACGAAGATGTATATCTGGTGTGGAGAACAGGATTTCCTACTAGCTGCTAATGCTTTTGCAGCTCAGTCCTTTAAAGAACTTGGCTATGAGGTTGATTATCAGACAGCACCTGGTAAGCACGAATGGTACTATTGGGATAGGCAGTTAGAAGTCGTTTTATCTTGGTTGCCCATTGAGTTTCAACTAGAAGAACGCTTGTCCTAATAATAGAGGAGATTGGTATGGAAAGTTTAGTTGCTTATAGACAAGAAAAGCTAGCAGAAATCCAAGCAATAATAGCACAAGTAAAGGGAATAGAAGGGATTTTCTTAGGTGGTTCCTTGGCGAATCAGACAGCAGATGCTTACTCTGATATTGATTTTCGGATTGTCCTAGATGATGCATTAAATCCTACAGATGTCCTTCTCCATTGCCTCAATACATTGACAGATTGTTTATTTATTGAGGAGCAACACCCTTATTTTGCGGTAGTGCATTTTAGGCAATTCGTGAAATTAGACCTCTTTATTTATAGAAAAAGTCAAGTTCAACCCTCCTTATGGTTACGTGATATAGCGATTCTTCAAGATAAACATGGTTTTTTACAAGCTATAAAAGAAGCCTCTCAAAAATTGGAGTTCACGCTTGAGCAAGAACAGCTGAATCACTATCTTGTGAAATATTATGCATATTTACACGAATATCTCAGACGGACAAAACGAGGAGAAAGTAATTATGCTCTCCACTGTCTTTTGGGAATGCGTCATATCTTGGCGAGTCTTTCTTACCTTAGTTGTGCTATATGTCCCAATACTCTCGGAGATTGGAGTAAATACGAGGGACGACAATCACGACTAGATACTCAAGTGACACTTTTATGTACAGGCTATCCTGTGGCGAATCAGGATATCGAGGACTTAACCGAGGCTTTCAAACAGCAAGCGCTGTTGGTTGCAAAAACATTTCAATTAGAATTTAATCTCAATCAGTTTGAGGAAGTTGTAAGCCTTTATCACAGATACAATTCAGACAATAGTGGTGACGGTGATTGCAAATAGTGTATATGCCTATGGTATTTTAGAATAAAATGGAACGATGATTATACTACAAGGAAATAAAATCGAGCGCTCCTTTGCAGGGGAAGTGCTCTTTGAAAATATCAATTTACAGGTGGACGAAAGGGATCGAATTGCCATCGTGGGAAGAAATGGTGCTGGGAAGTCAACCTTGCTCAAAATTCTAGTTGGTGAAGAAGCACCGACCAGTGGGGAAGTCAATCGCAAGAAAGATTTGTCCCTATCCTATCTGGCGCAAAATAGCCGTTTTGAATCAGAAAATACCATTTATGAGGAGATGTTGCAGGTCTTTTCTGGACTTGGTCAGACTGAAAAACGTTTGCGAGAGATGGAGTTTCAAATGGCTGGCTTAACAGGCTTGGAACTGGAAGAGCTGATTCAAACCTACGATCATCTATCAGAAGAGTTTCGCCTAGCGGGTGGCTTTACTTATGAAGCAGATATCCGTGCCATTTTAAACGGTTTCAAGTTTGACGAATCCATGTGGCAGATGAAGATTTCAGCCCTATCAGGTGGGCAAAATACCCGTCTGGCCTTGGCTAAGATGTTGCTAGAAAAACCAGAATTATTGGTTCTTGATGAGCCGACCAACCATTTGGATATTGAAACGATTGCTTGGTTGGAAAACTACCTTATTCATTATAAGGGAGCGCTCATCATTGTCAGCCATGATCGCTATTTCTTAGACAAGGTTGCGACCATCACGCTTGATTTGACTGCAACTTCCTTGGATCGCTATGTAGGAAATTATTCGACCTTTGTCGCATTAAAGGAGCAGAAGTTACTGACTGAGTGGCAGCATTATGAGAAGCAGCAAAAAGAAATTGCCAAGCTAGAAGATTTTGTCCAGAAAAATATTGTCCGGGCTTCAACCACCAAGCGAGCTCAAGCGCGACGAAAGCAACTGGAAAAAATGGAGCGGATAGATAAGCCTACCTTAGGGCAAAAATCTGCCAATATGGCCTTTTATTCGGATAAGACCTCTGGCAATATTGTCCTGACAGTCGAGCAGGCTGCTGTAGGCTATAATGGGGAGATTCTGTCTGAACCGATTCACATTGATCAAAGAAAATTAGATGCTATAGCTATTGTAGGACCTAACGGTATTGGAAAGACGACCCTTTTAAAATCGATTGTTGGGCAATTACCATTTATCAAAGGTGGAGCCAAGCTCGGGGCTAATGTTGAAGTTGGCTACTATGACCAAACCCAGTCTGCCCTTACTCCCTCTAATTCTGTTTTGGAAGAATTGTGGTCTGCCTTTCCCACGACCCCTGAGGTGGAAATCCGCAACCGCTTGGGAGCCTTTCTTTTTTCGGGCGATGATGTTCAAAAATCAATTGCGATGCTTTCTGGTGGAGAAAAAGCGAGGGTCTTGTTAGCGAAGCTATCTATGGAAAATAATAATTTTCTGATTCTCGATGAGCCGACGAACCACTTGGACATTGATAGCAAGGAGGTTTTAGAAGAGGCCTTGATCCAGTATGACGGGACCTTGCTCTTTGTCAGTCATGACCGTTATTTTATCAATCGGGTGGCAACCAAGGTTCTCGAATTATCTGCAACAGGTAGTACCCTTTATTTGGGGGATTACGATTATTATTTGGAGAAAAAAGCAGAGCAGTCAGTCGGTCTAGAGGAGACGATGGATTCAGTGAGTCCCTCTTATTCCAGTGGAGCTAGCAATTATCAAGCGCAGAAAGATAGCCAAAAAGAGCAACGTAAAATAGCTCGTAGAGTGGAACAGATTGAAGCTGAGATTGATGAGCTAGAACAGACCTCCAGTCAGCTTCAAGAAGCAATGTTTGAGACCAACGAGGTAGAGGTATTGACCAATCTTCAAAAGGAAATGGAGACCCTATCGCATCAGCAGGATAAGCTCATGGAGGAATGGGAAGTCTTGACCGAAAAGCTTGAGAGATTTGATTTTTATTGAGTATTAGTTTACTTTTAGTACTAGGCAAGGAGCTGCAGACTGCTTCAACAGTCTAAGGACTGTTGAAGGTTGGAAATCATACTGACGATAGTCAGTAACAATCGTGGAGTACGGCAAAGCGGGTTCCAATCATCTAGTAGATGATTGGAAGTTGGAAATAGAGAAACGAAGTTTCCCCAATTCATCTAGCAGATGATTGGAAGTTGGAAATAGAGAAACAGAGTTTCCCCAATTCATCTGGAAGATGATTGGAAGTTGGAAATAAGGAAACGAAGTTTCCCCAATTCATCTGGAAGATGATTGGAAGTTGGAAATAAGGAAACGAAGTTTCCCCAATTCATCTAGTAGATGATTGGAAGTTGGAAATAGAGAAACGGAGTTTCCCCAATTCATCTAGCAGATGATTGGAAGTTGGAAATAAGGAAACGGAGTTTCTCCAATTCATCTGGAAGATGATTGGAAGTTGGAAATAAGGAAACGGAGTTTCCCCAATCGTTGAAGTAATAAAAGTTAAACTAAATGAGTATAAAGGTGCAAAACAAGTAGCCCCAGTAGATAGATACTAGGGCTGCTTTGTTTAGTTGGTGGCCATCAGGGAGCCTATTCTGTAGGGATTTGTGCTTGATGGTTTAAGTCTCGCTGGGCTTGTTTTCGTTTTTCTTCGAGTGTTTGTTTTTGAGTATTCAATTCTTTCTTGACTTGTTTCAACTCGGTCTTGATTGCAAATTGCTTACTCATGCCAATCAGACTGGCAATCATAGCACCGAGTAAGACGGAGACCAGAATAAGAATAATCAAGGGGAGTTTGAAATAGCCAAAGAGATAGCTGACCTTGACAGTTTCCATATTAGCAAGAGACAGTCCTGCAATCAGTAAAATCAAGAGCAAGACAGTAATGTAGTGTACTTTTGTTTTCATGAGATTCTCCTATTCCTCAAAGCGAGCCTTGCTTTTGATATCGCCATACTCTTCGGGAGTTTCTAGAGAAAGAATGTCCTCGTAGGAAGGAAGAAGAATATCCTGTCCATACTTGTTGTGTAAGGCAGTAGTGACAAGACGGTAGGCTAGGTTGGCATTACGAGAGAGGATTGGACCGTGGAAGTAGCTAGCAAAGGTATTTTTATAGTGCATCCCCTCCCCTCCGTCTTCATTGTTATTGCCATGTCCATAAATAATTTTCCCCAGTGGTTTTTGATTGTCTGCTAAAAAGGTTCGTCCTTGGTGATTTTCAAAGCCATAGTAGGTCTCGTTAAATTCTTCATTATGAATTTTAATATCCCCAATAAAGCGATTGTTGACCTGATTGAGCGTATAATGACCCAGGATACCCAGGCCTTCAATCTTTCGCCCGCCCGCCTCGATATAGTATTGTCCCAAGAGTTGGAAGCCACCGCAGATGGCAAGCATCACTCCTCCATTTTCGATAAAGGCTGATAGGCTTTCTTTTTTGGTTGACAAATCGTTGGCGAGGATAGATTGTTCATAGTCTTGCCCCCCTCCAAAAAAGGCAATATCATAGAAATTGTTGTCAAATTCATCTTTGAGAGATACGATATCCACTTGGACACTTGCTCCCAGTTTCTCAGCCACGTATTTGAGCATCAAAATGTTGCCATTATCACCATAGGTGTTCATCAAATCTCCGTAAAGATGTGCAATGTGGAGCTGGTAGTCATAGTCCTTGTTTGGACTTATAAGCGATGGATAGACCATTTATTTCATCTCCCTTCCGACGATTTGGCGTTGCGCGAGAATATCCCGCAACTCTAGCATAGCAGTATAGGTTGCAAGAATATAGGTATGTTTGGTATCGTGTGCTTCAATCGAATCGAGAATCTTGGCAATTGATTGATCTTGGGTCATGTTAGCAACAGCAGCACCGGCAACCCGTAAACGACGTGCAATTTCAGAAGCACGAACCCCACCTGCAAAGACATGCGGAATCTGCATCTGCTTGATTCGTTCAAAATCTGCATCCCAGATCCAGCTGGTATCGATCCCGTCTGCGTAATTGGCATTGAGCAGAACCGCAAGGTTAAAGTTATGAGGGGCGAGTTGAATCATTTCAAGTGCCTGAGTTGCTCCAACTGGATTTTTAATCAAGATTAATGTACATTCCTTTTCACCAATTTTAAAGGTTTCTTGACGACCAAAGACAGCCTTACTCTTATCAAAACCAGCCTTGATTTTCTCAGGAGGAACCCCTAAAAATTCGGCGACACTGACTGCAGCAAGGGCATTGTAGATATTGTAGATTCCACCGATGTTAATCTTGTATTCTTGTCCGTCAATGGTAAAGGTTGAAGACACATGGGTAATCTCTTTGAGGGCGGTCAACTTGTAGTCCAACTCGGGACGCACAAAGCCACAAGCTAGGCAGATGTAATTTCCTAGATTGGCATAGGTATTCATCTTGTAGTGTAAAATCTGATGGCAATGTGGACAGAGCACCCCCTCGGTATTGTAGTGGGCTAACTTCGGTGCCTGCTCTTCAGTCGCAAATCCGTAGTAGCGGATAGGATTTATCAGTGTGGTTGAATGAAAGAGGGGACTATCCCCATTTGCAAGGATAGTTGCCGTTGGCGCCTTAGCCGCACCATCAACAATCATCTGGTAGGTCGTATAGATTTCACCGTAGCGATCCATCTGATCGCGGAAGATATTTGTAAAGACAATGAGGCTCGGCTTGATAAATTCGGTCACCTTGGCAAGACTAGCTTCATCAATCTCTAGCACGGCAATTTTTTTGCCGTCTTTATTTTTCTTAGCCGACAGAAAAGTAGCTGTAATGCCTGTCAGCATATTTGCTCCGCTAGTATTGGTTGTGACCGCTCCAAAGGCTTCCTCTAAGATACCAACCGTCAAGGCTGTCGTTAGGGTTTTGCCATTTGTACCTGTAATCACAATGATTTCATAATCTTTGGCGAGGCTATCTAAAATATGTTTGTCAAATTGTAGGGCAATTTTTCCCGGTAGGGTTGTTCCACGACCGAATGCATTGAGAATGGCTTGGGAGGTTTTTCCTGCCAGAAGCCCTAAAGCTGTATTTAGTTTCATCATAGGCTTATTTTAACATAAAGCCTACACTTTTTCTAGAATGGGAAACCATCCTGCACGTCAAACGCATGAAGGCTTTCTCATCTCACTTTGTTTATCAAACACTTTTTTTGAAGCAAGGATGGCTCATTTTCATTTTCCTCTCCCCCCTATCTTCTATCTCTAAAACCTAATTGCTGGAGGATTTCTTCTAAATGATAACTGACATACATACATTTTCG
>NZ_JBUEQR010000072.1:0-2677 GCF_054968985.1 Streptococcus sp. 1F3
CAGCTCTCACGGACAAGACCAAGGCAGATGTAGACATGCTTCTGATGGGACGGGGTCTCCATTGTGAGTTTGGCTTTGAACCGATTAACTTAAATACTGGGAATTTCTACCTCGACCGTACAGATGTCTCTATTCCTGATCTAGGTGGGGATTTTGAGATTGTCCGTGCCTATAACTCCAAGGCGACAGGGATCAATAGTCTCTTTGGTCGGGGCTGGTCGGTTGCCTTTCAGGAACAAGTCTCTACAGATGAGGAGGGGAACCTCTACTATAGCCGTGCAGATGGTTCAATCCTTCCATTTACCAAAGACGGTGATCGCTACAAGGCACCTGCCGGTTATGATTTGACCCTTAAAGTCAACACCCTTGAAACCAAGGAGGGCGACTTCGGCGGTGAAGAAAAAGAAACATACGACGTCAAAGAATATCGAATCACCGATACAGACCATCAAGAAAAGGTCTTCAATTTCCACGGACTTCTGACTAGTCAGACCGACGAAAAGGGAAACAAGACCACTTTTGACTACAACGAGAACTTCCAACTGACCAAGATAACCTCCCCGACAGGTCTGGTCTATGGCATTACCTACAATGAGGCTGGAACAATCGGTGCGATTTCTCTTCCGAATGGTTCAACTCTGAAATATGACTATGACGCAGATGGTAATCTGACTACCTATACCGATGCGACAGGTGTGCCTACTCGCTACGAGTACGATGACAAGGGTCGGATGACTGCCTGGTATGACGGCAATGGTACAAAAGTCATCCAGAACGAGTATGACGATGAGAACCGTGTGACCAAGCAGACGGACGGTACAGGAGCGGTCTCAACCTTAGCTTATAGCGATGGTCAGACCGTCACAACCGATGCCAATGGTAACCAGACCACCTATACCTATGATGACCACTACCGGACAACAGGTATTCACTACCCAGATGGGACAAGCGTTTCTAAAACCTATGATGACCATAACCGTTTGGCAAGTAGCACCAATGAACTGGGTCAAACGACGAGCTACACTTATGATGAAAACGGAAATGTCTTGACCGAAACCCGCTTTGACGGGGCAGTTAAGACCTCTACCTATGATGAGAAGAATAACCTCTTGTCTGTCACAGACTTTGGTGGAGCTACCACGACCAATGAGTATGACAGGAAGAGTAACCTCACAAAGACAAGCCTTCCAGATGGCACAACCATTTCCTATACGCATGACCAGCAAGGTCGTATCCTGTCTACGACAGATGCGCTAGGGGCTAAGACGACCTTTGCCTATGAGGGGGCTAATCTGGTCAACGTTACCAACCCACTGGGTGGGGAAAGCACCTTGACCTACAATGCCCATAATCAGGTGACGGGGATTACCAACCCTCGTGGCGGTACAACGACCTTTACCTACGATGCGGAAGGTCGCAAGTTGAGTGAGATTGACGCAGACGGTGTAGGGACAATCCATACTTTTGACAAAGCTGGTCAAGTTACAGGTGTGACAGAGGGGAATGGTAATACAACCACCTTTACCTATGATGCTTTTGGGCGTAAGATTGGAGCTTCAAATGGAGAAGGAGGGACCTATAGCTATTCCTATGACGGTGTGGGTAACCAACTTTCTGTGACAGACGCAGAAGGTACCACCACGACCTATACCTACGACAGCCGGGGTCGTCTCTTGAGTGAAACCGATGCGACAGGTCAGACAATCACCTTTGTCCGGGATGCCCTAGGTCGCGTGCTTGAGCGAACCAATGAAGCAGGTCATACCAGTCGCTTGACCTATGATGACCGATACAATGCCATCAAGACTGTGACCGATGCCTTGGGGCAGGTCACAGAAAACACCTATGATGCTTCTGGTTACCTGACGGATGTGACTTACCCAATTGGAACAAAGACCAACACGACATACGATGTTATGGGTCGTGTCCTATCGTATACCGATGAAGCAGGTCAGACGGTCTCTTATACCTATGATGCGGTTGGCAATAAGCTAACCGAAACCAAAGGAGAGAAGACCACGAGCTACAGCTATGACAAGTCCGGCAATGTGACCTCTATTACCTACCCAGATGGGACGAGTGTGTCCTACACCTTGGACACCATGGGCAATATCCTGTCCATGACAGACGCCTTGGGTCGAGAAACCACCTATGAGTACAGTCCAGCAGGTCGTCTCCTTGCGACCACCAATGCCTTGGGTCACAAGACAAGCATGACCTATGACGCCAATGGTAACCAGAATAGTGTCACTGATGCGGCAGGCTATACCGCTAAAACAACCTATACCGGTCAAAATCAAATTGCTAGCATCACCGATGGTCTTGGCAACACCACCACCACATCATACAATCAGATGGAACAACCAAAAGAGATTGTGGATGCCTTAGGTGGTAAAACGACTTATGTCTATAATGAATTGGGCTATCCGATTGAGCAGACAGATGCCAACGGAAATCGCACCAAGATGAGCTATACCGAAACAGCCCAACTGAAAGAAGTGACCCTGCCAGACGGCACGACCATTACCCAAGAGTATGATGCCTTGGATCGCCTCATCAAGCAGACCAACTCTAGTGGTCTCATCACAGAGTACAGCTATGATGCGGCCAACCGTGTGGTGACCAAAAAAGACAACCAAGATCTGAACGAGTCCTACACCTATGACAAGGCTGGCAA
>NZ_JBUEQR010000073.1:0-2677 GCF_054968985.1 Streptococcus sp. 1F3
CAGCTCTCACGGACAAGACCAAGGCAGATGTAGACATGCTTCTGATGGGACGGGGTCTCCATTGTGAGTTTGGCTTTGAACCGATAAACTTAAATACTGGGAATTTCTACCTCGACCGTACAGATGTCTCTATTCCTGATCTAGGTGGGGATTTTGAGATTGTCCGTGCCTATAACTCCAAGGCGGCAGGGATCAATAGTCTCTTTGGTCGGGGCTGGTCGGTTGCCTTTCAGGAACAAGTCTCTACAGATGAGGAGGGGAACCTCTACTATAGCCGTGCAGATGGTTCTATCCTTCCATTTACCAAAGACGGTGATCGCTACAAGGCACCTGCCGGTTATGATTTGACCCTTAAAGTCAACACCCTTGAAACCAAGGAGGGCGACTTCGGCGGTGAAGAAAAAGAAACATACGACGTCAAAGAATATCGAATCACCGATACAGACCATCAAGAAAAGGTCTTCAATTTCCACGGTCTTCTGACTAGTCAGACCGACGAAAAGGGCAACAAGACCACTTTTGACTACAACGAGAACTTCCAACTGACCAAGATAACCTCCCCGACAGGTCTGGTCTATGGCTTTACCTACAATGAGGCTGGCTACATCGGTGCGATCCAAATCCCCAATGGGTCTACCCTATCCTATGACTACGATGACAACGGCTATCTGACTACCTATACCGATGCGACAGGTGTGCCGACCCGCTACGAGTACGATGACAAGGGGCGGATGACAGCTTGGTATGACGGCAATGGCACAAAAGTCATCCAGAACGAGTATGATGACCAAAACCGTGTCACCAAGCAAACGGACGGTACAGGAGCGGTCTCCACTCTTTCCTATAGTGAGGGTCAAACGGTCACTACAGATGCCAACGGCAACCAGACCACCTATACTTATGATGAGCAATACCGGACAACAGGTATTCACTACCCAGATGGGACAAGCGTTTCTAAAACCTATGATGACCATAACCGTTTGGCAAGTAGCACCAATGAACTGGGGCACACCACCAGCTACACTTATGATGAAAATGGAAATGTCTTGACCGAAACCCGCTTTGACGGGGCAGTTAAGACCTCTACCTATGATGAGAAGAATAACCTCTTGTCTGTCACAGACTTTGGAGGAGCTACCACCACCAATGAGTATGACAGGAAGAGTAACCTCACAAAGACCAGCCTTCCAGATGGCACAACCATTTCCTATACGCATGACCAGCAAGGTCGTATCCTGTCTACGACAGATGCCCTAGGGGCTAAGACGACCTTTGCCTATGAGGGGGCTAATCTGGTCAACGTTACCAACCCACTGGGTGGGGAAAGCACCTTGACCTACAATGCCCATAATCAGGTGACGGGGATTACCAACCCTCGTGGTGGCACCACCACCTATACCTATGATGCGGAAGGTCGCAAGTTGAGTGAGATTGACGCAGACGGTGTAGGGACAACCCATACTTTTGACAAAGCTGGTCAAGTTACAGGTGTGACAGAGGGGAATGGTAATACAACGACCTTTACCTATGATGCTTTTGGGCGTAAGATTGGAGCTTCAAATGGAGAAGGAGGGACCTATAGCTATACCTATGATGGCGTTGGCAATCAGCTCTCCCTCACCGACGCAGAAGGCACCACCACGACCTATACCTACGACAGCCGGGGTCGTCTCTTGAGTGAAACCGATGCGACAGGTCAGACAATCACCTTTGTCCGGGATGCCCTAGGTCGCGTGCTTGAGCGAACCAATGAAGCAGGTCATACCAGTCGCTTGACCTATGATGACAGGTACAATGCCATCAAGACTGTGACCGATGCCTTGGGGCAGGTCACAGAAAACACCTATGATGCTTCTGGTTACCTGACGGATGTGACTTACCCAATTGGAACAAAGACCAACACGACATACGATGTTATGGGTCGTGTCCTATCGTATACCGATGAAGCAGGTCAGACGGTCTCTTATACCTATGATGCGGTTGGCAATAAGCTAACCGAAACCAAAGGAGAGAAGACCACGAGCTATAGCTATGACAAGTCTGGCAATGTGACCTCTATTACCTACCCAGATAAAACCAGTGTGTCCTACACCTTGGACACCATGGGCAATATCCTGTCCATGACGGACGCCTTGGGTCGAGAAACCACCTATGAGTACAGTCCAGCAGGTCGTCTCCTTGCGACCACCAATGCCTTGGGACAGCGGACAAGCATGACCTATGACGCCAATGGTAACCAGAATAGTGTCACTGATGCGGCAGGCTATACTGCTAAAACAACCTATACCGGTCAAAACCAAATCGCTAGCATCACCGATGGTCTTGGCAACACCACCACCACATCATACAATCAGATGGAACAACCAAAAGAGATTGTGGATGCCTTAGGTGGTAAAACGACTTATGTCTATAATGAATTGGGCTATCCGATTGAGCAGACAGACGCCAACGGAAATCGCACCAAGATGAGTTATACCGAAACAGCTCAACTGAAAGAAGTGACCCTGCCAGACGGCACGACCCTTACCCAAGAGTATGATGCCTTGGATCGCCTCATCAAGCAGACCAACTCTAGCGGTCTCATCACAGAGTACAGCTATGACGCAGCCAACCGTGTGGTGACCAAAAAAGACAACCAAGATCTGAACGAGTCCTACACCTATGACAAGGCTGGCAA
>NZ_JBUEQR010000074.1:0-1119 GCF_054968985.1 Streptococcus sp. 1F3
AAAACTTTTTGAACTTGCACTAGAAAGGCTAGTCCATTGTCTGACGGAGGATATTGGAAGGTGAGGTTGATCACCTTCTCCTTAAAATCATCACCGTAGCCTTCCACATACTGCTTGCTTTCAATAAAGTGAATATAGTTGTTCAGCTTTTCTTGAAGTTTAAGAAGATGATCCTGTTCATCTTTAACAAACCAGTGATTAGAATCCGCAAGAAGAAACTCCAAAGAGCCATCCACAACTCCAATTGCATCTATTTTATCTGTAACTAACTTGATAGCATACTTATCCCAAAGGGGTGATGGATAATATGAATATCCTCGTTCTTCTACATCATACCTTGCTGCTCGAATTTCTAACTCTATCTGATTAAACAATTCATCTCTAGCTTGAGCAAAAGTATCAAATATTCCGGGATTTCCATCAAGACCTCCACGCTCACCACTAGTCTGAATCAAAAACTTCCCATCTCTCTCAAATAGATGTATGGCAAATGGAACACGGTTAGCCGTGTCAAAAAGGACAACCCGAATCGTTTCCCAACCCCTTTCCTCAATAATTTCTTGTATTTCAGCTTTTTCCTTTAAAAATCGATCTGTCATGGCAATATCTCCCTCACAAGTCCTAAATCAATATAAAATTGCAATGCTCCCCCGAATTGAATCTGGGTACCTCCTCCAGCTCCAAACACCGTATCAATAGTTCCAATATAGTTGCTAGCAAGATTCAACAATTTCATTCTTCTCCTAGCCAGTTGAATATCAAATTCCATTTTTCTAGAATGTGGTAGATTATCATACGCTTTTTGTATATTTTCCATTGTAATATCTGTTGTAACTTCATATTTATGGTACTTTTGATAACTTTCTGGATAAGGCAAACCTCGTGCATTATAATCAAGAACAATGCCATCTTTAACTGGACTTGTAAATGCACCATATGGACTACCATAGCGGTCAATCACCTCACCTGCTCTTAAGACTATTTCTGTCTTATCAGCGCTACCATCAGTTTTTAGGACAAAGCCATCCTCCTTTGGCCAATCAATCGTACCATCTGCTTTCAAATAATCTAGTGACCTAACCGGAACAGGATTCCCATTAAAATCTGTTGATTTAGACA
>NZ_JBUEQR010000075.1:0-1312 GCF_054968985.1 Streptococcus sp. 1F3
AAAACTTTTTGAACTTGCACTAGAAAGGCTAGTCCATTGTCTGACGGAGGATATTGGAAGGTGAGGTTGATTACCTTCTCCTTAAAATCATCACCGTAGCCTTCCACATACTGCTTACTTTCAATAAAGTGAATATAGTTGTTCAGCTTTTCTTGAAGTTTTAGAAGATGGTCTTGTTCAGTATCGGGAAGCCATTCGTTGCCATCTGCCAATAACAACTCCAAGTGACCGTCTACAATGCCTAGAGAGTCTATAGAGGCAAGATCAAGTTTAATCGATTGCGTCAATATATTAAATCTAAATATTATTTTTCGGTATAATCTATCAAGCACTTCTGCTTCCGTATCAAACTCAGATCTAATTTTTAAGTCTTGACGCTCACCAACTTCATAAAACTTATATTTTTTTGATTCTTCATCAAAATAATAGCCCAGTGTAAACTGTCCTTTAAATTTTCTATCCAGCACAATATTAAATGCTCCAATTTCAGCTTGATGAGCTGCCACAAAATTAATTAATTCTTGTTTTGTCATTAATTCTCCTTCATCATACCTAAAGTTAACATATCCAACCCTCTAAACGGTGTTACGATTTGTTCAGCTCCTCCTGACATATCTCCCCAAGCAGCCGCTTTACCATGAACTCCATATTTAACATCCTTGACAGCCATTTTAAGTGCTTCTGATTTGTCCGATAAATAATCTTGATAATCCTCAGTTAACTCAAAAAACTTCTCTTTCGAAACAGTAGGTATCCCCTCATGTTCCAAAATGCTATTTAACGCATCAATATCATTATTACTAATAGCATCAATCTTATCAAAATACGTTTCTCTATTAAAAATTCCCCTATGATAGGCATTTGGATTTTCTACATAAGGAATCGAACGCTGGCTATATGTATAAGCTCCTCCACTCGGAATGTCCGAAAAGTTCCCTCCTCCCATATGTCCGTAGCGATCCCATTGGTCTGGTAATCCAAATTCTCTTGTAATTGACTGAACTGTACCATCTTGATATCCTAAATTTCCAGGCCAATCATACTCAATCCAACCTTCGTGTACTGATAGTACATATTGAGAATCAGAAGGAACGTTTATATCTCTTTTATCTGAAAGATTTGAATAAAACTCTTGGAGTTTTTTTACTTTTTCGTCAATTGGTATATCTAACTTCGAAAGTTCCGTAGTATAACGCCCAACTTGGATATAGCTAGGGCTATCATCTATAGAATAAGTTCCCGTCTTCTGCGACACCACATCAATCCGGGTGCCCTTAGGAATCTCAACACCTCCAACAAAGTCACCCTTGCC
>NZ_JBUEQR010000076.1:0-5518 GCF_054968985.1 Streptococcus sp. 1F3
AGCTAGATACTGCGAAAAGTGGGATGAATGCCATCATTACCAGCAACTCCATGTATGGGGAAGTTGGGAAAGCGATCACGAATGAAATCAATAATGTCCATAACCCTGTGATCGTTGGCTTAAAGAATGGCTTAGAATTTCTAGGCTCTGAGTTTTCCAAGACGATTACAGACTTCCAGAATGTTGTTGAAGAAACTTCTACAACAGCAGTTCTGGCAGAGGAGACTTTGGATGATGCGGTCAAAAAATTGGATGAGGCAGATGAACAACATAAGACCATGGATACGAACTTCAAGAGTATCTATGATGGTATTTCGAGTCTCTATCATCTGAGCGCTCCGTTAAGCAGCACCTTCTATACCAATACCCAGACGGCACGGCAGTATGTTCAGGATACGAAAAATAAGATTCTAGCCTTTGATACGATGCCCTCAACCAGCGGTACTGAGCAACTATTTAGCGCTTTAAGTAGCCAGCTGGCAGTTGCAGGAAGAGTAAAGAGTTTGAGCTATAGTGATCCTATTTTGACGAGCTTTGTGGCGTATGGCGACCTTGGTCAAGCGATTTATGAGATGGATCAGCAGTATGCAAAAGCCAAAGCAGAAGCGATTGAGGCTGCTAAACGCAAGGAGGAACAAGAGGCAGCAGAACGGGAAGCCTCTTATCGTCGTCATCATCCCATCCAAGCCTGGCTGAAGGATCGTTCTGATGAGATTGGTTCTTGGTGGGGGGATGTCGTTGAGGGGACACGGAACCTACCGCTTCCTCAAGGAGTGAAGGACACGCTCCTGTTTACGGAAGGTTTTATTGGTGCAGCTGGAAGTATGATTTCAGAGACTGCGATAGGTGCGGTTGATTTGACACAGATCATTGATATTGCCATTACTGATGGCGTTAATCGTCTGACAGGTGTCCAAACTCCAGAGTGGATGAAGCAAGACTTGAAAGGGACAGTAGATAATCTGTCTAGCCTTGTAGAATTAGGAGTAGGAACCTATACTGCTCTGACTGATCCAGTAGCGGCTATACGTGGACAGGCTCCCAATGCTAGTTATATGGATAAGGCTGCTTATCGAGCTCAGCAGACAGGGAAAGCTCTTTGGGATCAGATTACTCACATGGATGCCTATGATGTAGGAGGTCTGACTTTCGAGGTTGCCAGTCTTTTGGTTGGTCCAGCAGCTGTAGGTAAGGTGGCTAAGGGGACAAATATTGGAGCTAAGGCAGCTGAGATGATTGGCTTAGCCAAAAGCAGTACCAAGGTAAGAATCCTCGCAACTGTCGAAAAATGGGGCTCAAAGGTTGATAATATCTTAGCGAAGAGCAATCCTGTCATTCGTCAATTTGGGGAGAAATTATTAGATACCCGAATTCCAGCTGGCCTCCGTCGGGAAGCCTTTACCTTTGCGGATGAAGTAGGCTCACTGTCTGCCTTTAGCGTTGAGAGCAAGACGCTGCGTGAAGCCATGCAGTTCTCTAGTAAACATGTGGATGAGTTGTCACAAGGTGTAAGTGGTTCTGTTAGGACGGAGAGAAATCTTGAAGCTGTATTGGAAAAAGCTAAAAAAGGAGAGCCTGTTAGCACTTACCAAGAAAGATTGAATCAGACTCCCGTAAATGAAGGTCATTGGACAGGTGAAAGAGGAGAGTCTACATTTATTTCAAACAAAGATGAAGTTAGAAAAATTTTAGATGATGTAAATTTAGAAGGTATAGAGTATGAAAATGCGATACCAGATTTTTCACCTGTCTCTAAAGGTGAAGTGAAAATTACAGATATGGGTATTGATAGAAATGCTAACTTTAGACAAGCTGATGAGATCCTTGCTAGGGAATTAGGGAAAACTCGTCGAGAAATTATTAAGTTTAGAAAAGAAAATAAACTAACGTGGCATGAACTTAATGACATGACGAGTATGCAACTAGTTCCGAGTATCGTAAATGGCAAATTTGGACATTTAGGCGGTGTTTCAGAAGTCAAAAAGTTGTTGGAATTATTGAAGTAGAAGAAGAGGTATGAAATGAAGATAGTACATCCTGTTTTTGGGGAATTGACATTTAATAATGGTTGGACTAAGAGTATTAAATTAAATATTTTCAAAAAGGAATTTTCTGTTGAAATAAATATTGATGCAGATGAAGATGCGGTGTTTGATGAAAACCAAATCAAAGCTTTTGAATTTTTTTTCAGTGATGTTCAGAACTGTGTTATCCAAGCCGAGATTGGTATTGTTGGATATTATAATTCAATAATTGATGAGGTACTTGATAGACTGGATTCAGAATCTAATTTTGGTCAGAAGTTGTTAAATGCTAAAGATAATCCGAGTGAAATTTTTAAATTTTTGACAGTGAAACAAATTATGATTCCGATGAACTTTGATGATAATACACGCGAAGCAGGTTTCATTTGTGATTGTGAATGGGATATTGAAAATGGTGTTGGAATAAAATATATTAATGAACAAATATCAGAAATAGGATTTCAAGATATTTTGCTATAGTTGAAGTTATGTTCGGCAGACCTCAATCATCAGTACTGAGCAACTGTTTAGTACTTAAGGATCGTTCTGATGAGATTGGTTCTTGGTGGGGGGATGTCGTTGAGGGGACACGGAACCTACCGCTTCCTCAAGATGTGAAGGACACGCTCCTGTTTACGGAAGGTTTTATTGGTGCAGCTGGAAGTATGATTTCAGAGACTGCGATAGGTGCGGTTGATTTGACACAGATTATTGATATTGCCATTACTGATGGTGTTAATCGTCTGACAGGTGTCCAAACTCCAGAGTGGATGAAGCGAGACTTGAAAGGGACAGTAGATAATCTGTCTAGCCTTGTAGAATTAGGAGTAGGAACCTATACTGCTCTGACTGATCCAGTAGCGGCTATACGTGGACAGGCTCCCAATGCTAGTTATATGGATAAGGCTGCTTATCGAGCTCAGCAGACAGGGAAAGCTCTCTGGGATCAGATTATTCACATGGATGCCTATGATATAGGAGGTCTGACTTTCGAGATTGCCAGTCTTTTTGTTAGTGCAGCAGCTGTAGGTAAGGTGGCTAAGGGGACAAATATTGGAGCTAAGGCCGCTGAGATGATTGGCTTAGCCAAGAACAGTACCAAGGTAAGAATCCTCGCAACTGTCGAAAAATGGGGCTCAAAGGTTGACAATATCTTAGCGAAGAGCAATCCTGTCATTCGGCAATTTGGGGAGAAATTATTAGATACCCGAATTCCAGCTGGCCTCCGTCGGGAAGCCTTTACCTTTGCGGATGAAGTAGGCTCACTGTCTGCCTTTAGCGTTGAGAGCAAGACGCTGCGTGAAGCCATGCAGTTCTCAAGTAAACATGCGGATGAGGTGATAGAGAAAACAAGCAGACTTCCTTTTATCGAAGGGATGAGCCCAGAAGATGCCCGTCGCTATGAACAATGGACTAAGTATGCAGAGGCCGGTCTTAGTCCAGAAGACCGTGTCCGAGTGTTGGAAATTTCGGAGAAGGCACCGAAAATTAGGATGAAAAAAGGGGTAAATCAGCAGGAATATTTTGAAAAAATAATTTCTACTAATAAAGATATTACCCCTAGACCTAATCCAGAGAGATATCTAGATTTAGACTATATTGAGGCTCACAAGAAGCAATTTGATAATGGTGCAATCAAGATTCAGAAATTTACTCCTCAAAAAGGTGGCTACAACAATGGCGCTATAGGAAATGAGGCAGATCATGTGGCTTTTGTCATGCCAAAGGATGTTGGTGAAACCTTGATTGACGTTAGTCAAGGTGATCCAAGAATTCTGGAAGACTTATTGGGACTTCATCCAGGAGATCTAGGGGATTCACCAGTCATCATAGATATTCCAAAAGAATCAATTCATAATTTAAAAGTCCCAAGTGGAAATGAGAAGTCGGCATTTGATGGATACTGGAAACCAGGAGGAAGAACTTATCCCGGTAATATGCCAGAAGCTGTTATTGATGAAGTTCCATGGGGAGAATATACATTTAGACCATTAGGAGGAAACTAAGATGGGCATTACCAATATTACATGGGAAGAATACGAAACGTTCAAGAAAGTAGAAACACCAGATAATCTTTATATCCGAGAACATAATGGGAATTACTATACTTTTTTCGAGCTTGGCATAGCTTCTGTCCGCCGTGTTTTTGAGATACAGGCTACTGACTTTAATGAATATTTATCAGGAAGACATTCTGCGGAGGACTTGCTTTTTAAATCACAAAATGATGCTTGGCCACCTAATGTGTCACAAGAGGAAGCTGACAGAATATTTTTAAGAGCTAATCCTGAATTACTGAAAAATGATGTGGGAAATCAGGCCTTGTTTACTCGCCAAGAGCTAGAAGAATTATTACCAGAAGGGTCAGAAATTCTATCAAGTAGTGATGATTAAAATAAATTTGATATGGAACACAGTCAATTAACATGGGAAGACGTTATCAAGTTTGAGGAAGTAGCAGGTTATGGTCAGCATATCTGGAAACACGGGGAACAATATTATCTTGTTGAGGAGGAAGGAGGCATAGCGGTACAACGAGTAGTTTATGAGTTGCCTATAGAGCTATTAAAATTGCTTGAAAGTGGAGAAAAAACTATGGTTGATATTCATTATAAGCTACAAAATGATGTTTGGCCATCTAATGTGTCACAAGAGGAAGCTGACAGAATATTTTTAAGAGCTAATCCTGAATTACTGAAAAATGATATGGGAAATCAAGCCTTGTTTACTCGCCAAGAGCTAGAAGAATTATTACCAGAAGGGTCAGAAATTCTATCAAGTAGTGATGATTAAAATAAATTTGATATGGAACATAGTCAATTAACATGGGAAGAGGTCAGTCAATATGACGAAGTCACAGGATATGGACAAAGAGTGTGGAGACATGATGGCAAGTATTACTTTGTAGCAAATGAAGGAGGTATTGCAGAACAACGAGTAGTTTATGAGTTGCCACCAGATTTGTTTCAACTATTGGAAAGCGGTCAAAGAAGTCTGGGGGATATTCATTATAAATTAAGAGAAGATGCTTGGTCATCAACGGAAGAGGAGAGAAGAAAAACGAGAAAAAGGATCATAGAAGAAAAATTAACACCTTTAATTGCCAATCCAACAAGTTGGGATCTCTTTACCCAAGAGGAACTCAAAAAACTAATCCCTCTAGCAGAACAAAAATGGATTGATTGGAAGGGCAAACTTCCAGACAATTATAGTAATCCTCTTTAGGTTCTGTCGTTGAGCTAGATTTGGAGTTGTTACCAGAGGAACTCAAAAAAAGTTTGGCAGAGGGACCAGGTCCACTTGTTACGATTTCAGGGCGCAAGATGCCACTTCAAGAAGGTTTCGATGACTATGTGGTAGATTATCTAGCTCGCATCTGGCCTTTGGGTGAGATGCCTGGAGTGGATGCTTTTTTTGTCAGTAACATGATGATTGAGCGGCTTCGTTTTGAAGGCTATAGTGACGAGTGGGAAAGTCAGTTTACCGAGGATATT
>NZ_JBUEQR010000077.1:0-14153 GCF_054968985.1 Streptococcus sp. 1F3
TTCATTATAAGTCATATGGGACTTTTTTTCTATACTCAAAAAGGCTCCATAATCTCTACAGTGGATTTACCCACTACAGAAATTATAGAGCCATTTTTGAAAGCTTGAGGGAACCTGCCTGCGTTCCATTATTTAAGAGAAGGATCAAAAGCTACTATATTTAGACCAAAAGATTCTACAAAACCCAGAGAGAAGTGCTTGCTTAAACTTAGACAGGCTCCCTTTTTAGGGCTTTTTTTCTAAAAATAAGAGAGGCAAGTGAAGCTTCATTGGATAATCTATGCTATAATGAAAGGATATAGTTGTTTCGTTTACTTTTAGTACTAGGCAAGGAGCTGCAGACTGCTTCAACAGTCTAAGGACTGTTGAAGGTTGGAAATCATACTGACGATAGTCAGTAACAATCGTAGAGTACGGCAAAGCGAGTTCCAATCATCTGGAAGAGTGAAACAGTTCGGCGGACTGTTTCAGCCTGAGCCTAGAAATTTGAGAGCGAAGTGGGCAAGGTTGGAAATAGAGAAACGGAGTTTCCACAATCGTCGAAGGAATAAAAGTTAAACTAAATGAGTATAAGATGAAGGAGTGTGTATGGGTCGATTGATACCGGGGCGGGTTCGTCAAGAGGGGATTCTGCTCTATGAAAGAGGACAAGTAGAGTTCAAACAGCTAAAAGATTGCCAGCTCTTTTTGAAGATTGCAGAAGCAGATTTTCGCTATGCTTTAGAGGAGACGAAATTATCTTGTAGTTGCGAAGTTTTTTCTCAAAAGGGTTACTGCCAGCATTTGGCAGCAACGGAATATTTTTTGAAAAATGACGCTGAAGGCAAGCGTTTGGAAGAACAGCTTGCTGCTGATAAAGAAGTGCATGAGGAAACTGTGCGCAGAACCTATTTTGGTGGCTTATTTCTGGATGATATTTTAGGAACTAGTTACGAATCAGAGCTTCAGTATCGTCTAGCGGTTGAGGGGCAGATAATGCTCTTTGACCATAATATTGACTGGACCTTGAAAATCCAGCGTGGTACTGATCCACGAACCTATGTCATTCGTGATATTGGTGCTTTCTTGCAGACCTTGAAAAAGGGAGGTTACTATCAAATTGGGAAGCACTATTATGAGAAGATTACTTTTGAGCAGTTTGATGGGGCTAGTCAGGAGCTTGTGACCTTTTTGTGGCGCTTACTTCCTGATAGGAAAGGAAGCAATCTGGAGATATTGGTTCATTATGGACGGCATCTACGTCTGCCTCTTGCTAATTTTGAAGAGGGAGTAGATGCCTTGAGACGGCTAGAATCTTTTGAGTTTCAATATGAGATGAATACTTACCGAGACTTGCAATTATTGCCATTTGGTGCTCAAGCTGATTGCTACGTTTTTGAAGTGATGGTTCATCAACATATGATGGAGTTACGGATTAAAGAAGCTCCCTTTCGGGAATTATTCAAGGGCAGGTATCTGTTAGTGGATAATTGTCTCTACTATCTAGATAGAAAACAAGAGCAACTTGTGACGAAACTTCGGGAATTGCCTCTGAATGAAGCTGGAGAGAAGGTTGTCCAATTTGATTTTCAAGATCAGGAACGTCTAGCTCTGAGTTTGTTGGAATTAGCACTAGTCGGAAAAGTAAAAGCACCTAAGCGTTTTGTTATTCGAGATTTTCGACCACGATTTGATATGTCATTGCAGGCAGATGGTGAGATTGAACTAGGTCTAGCGCTAGAATTTGACAATAGACAGGTGACAAGTAGAGAAGCGTTACATCTCCTGCCTTTTTCTTACCATTTCCAGCACTTGGCACAGGTGGAGCGGGTGATACAGGAGGCAGGGTTTAGGGGAGATTTTATCGCTCATCATCCAAGGCTTCAGCCAGATGAATGGTATCGTTTTTTTAGCCAGATTCTGCCTACATTTAGAGCCGTGGGGCAGGTCCAGTTATCCCGTGAGTTAGAGGAGATGATGACGGAGATTCAGCCGAAGATTAGGGTGGAAACCCGAGGTTCCTTGCTGGACATTTCCTTTGATTTTGCAGGGATTGCGGAGGAAGAAATTGAACAAGCGGTGACTGCCTTATTAGAAGAAGCGACGCATTTTACCAGCCATACAGGGAAGGTCTTTCTTTTTGATGAGGAAACAAGGCGAATGAGCCAGACCTTGCGGAATTTGCGAGCCCGCTATCAATCAGACGGGCATCTGTCACTTAATCGCTTGGCTTCCTACCAACTAGCCCAGGCCTGGGCTGGGAAGGACGCAGTTCAATTTTCTAAGGAGTTTCAACAGTTGGCGTATGATTTAACGCACCCAGAATCCTTTGAATTATCTGAATTGCAAGTGACAGCTGACTTGCGTGACTACCAGCGCCTAGGTGTGAAATGGCTATCAATGCTCGATCACTATGGTTTTGGTGGAATTTTAGCAGATGATATGGGGCTAGGAAAAACCTTGCAAACCATTGCTTTTTTGAGCAAGCAGCTAGAGGCTGATACGAGGGTATTGGTTTTAGCACCATCAAGCTTGATTTATAATTGGCAGAGTGAATGTCAGACCTTTGCCCCTTACTTGGATGTGGCAGTTGCTTATGGTCATAAGGAAAAGCGAGAGGAGAAGATTCGAGCCAACCATCAGGTCCTAGTGACTAGTTACCACTCTTTTAGGCAGGATATCGAGTTGTATCGGCAGAATCACTACGATTACCTCATTTTAGACGAAGCCCAAGTGATGAAAAATGCCCAGAGTAAGATTGCCCAACTATTGAGAGAGTTTGAAGTGGGAAATTGTTTTGCCCTTTCAGGCACGCCGATTGAAAATCATCTATCAGAACTGTGGTCTATTTTTCAGATTGTGCTCCCTGGTTTATTGCCAGGGAAAACAGAATTTACCAAATTATCAGCCAAAGAAGTCGCGCGATTGATCCAGCCCTTTATTCTTCGGAGGAAAAAAGAAGATGTACTCTTGGAATTGCCGGATTTACTGGAAATAAATGTCTTGAACGAATTGACTGATGAGCAGAAAGTGGTCTATTTGGCGCAGTTGCAGCAGATGCAATCCAGCATTATAGATGCTAGCGATGCGGATATTCAGCGCAGGAAGATCGAAATTCTGGCAGGGATTACCCGTCTTCGGCAAATTTGTGATACCCCAAGTCTCTTTATGTCAGACTATAGGGGAGAAAGTGGTAAGCTAGAGAGTTTGCGGGAATTGCTGGTCCAACTCAAGGAAGGCAATCACCGTATCCTGATTTTCTCTCAATTTCGCACCATGTTGGATCAGATTGAGGGAGAATTAGAGGCACTGGGATTGACTAGTTATACATTGACCGGTTCAACTCCAGCCAATCTCCGTCAGGAGATGACGACAGCCTTTAATGCAGGAAGCAGAGATGCCTTTCTAATCTCCCTAAAAGCTGGTGGCGTAGGGCTTAATCTGACAGGAGCAGATAGTGTGATTCTGGTTGATCTCTGGTGGAATCCAGCCGTAGAAGCCCAAGCTATCAGCCGTGCCCACCGTATGGGACAGACTGAAAAGGTCGAGTGCTACCGTCTGATTACCCGTGGTACTATTGAAGAAAAGATTCAGGCCTTGCAAGAAAGTAAGAAGCATTTGGTGACCACGGTTCTGGATGGCAACGAAAGTCGTGCGACTATGACAGTAGAGGATATCCGAGAAATTTTAGGAATCTCATAGTCCTTTAGCTGGGATTTGGTAATGAATAAAAGGAAAAAGATGGTCAAAGCGCAGAAGGTGTGGTATAATAATCGTTTGAAAGGAAGAGCGTATGATGAGAATGCAGACAAGATTTCCTCTAGTAGCTGATGATGAGCCAATAGTAGGAGAGAATCCTGAAATGAGATTATACGATGAGGGAGACTTGATTAGTAATATCAAGGGTCCTTATCAAGATAGGGAATTTGGGCAGAAAGAGACTAGTCAAGCGATTCCTCCATATAATGGGGAGGAACGTGGAGCAGAAGAAGCCTTGTTGCCACCGCTTTTTAAAGCTACCCCCAGTCCCTATTCTCGTAAAGAACGCTATCAAAAGCCAAGTTCTCAAGGAGTAGTTGTTCCACCAGCTAAAACGCAAGGGCAGCTGGCGCGCGAGACAGCGCGTGAGGATTTGAAGAAGAAGCGATCAGCATCTTATTTACATCAAGAGATACCTCGTCATCATTTACCAGAAAGGCAGCAGGTCTCTGTGCCCTTGGTCCAAAAGCCAGTGCCTCACTTGACTGCCCTGGCTAATCGATTGCAACAGACAGATTACATTTTGGCAGATATGCCGGCAGTCTACTCGTTGCAAAAAGAAGACCGTAAACAAGAAGTACTAGTGAAGAAAAATTCTTATGACTTTTTGAAGAAAAGTCAAGTCTATAATTATCCAGAACGCAAGGTTCAACGTGAGCGTCGTTTGGCACAAGAATTAAATCTAACACATATGGAAGAGGGATTGGAATGACAAAAACCTATCATTTTATTGGAATCAAAGGCTCAGGAATGAGTGCCTTGGCTTTAATGCTTCACCAAATGGGACACAAGGTTCAAGGTAGTGATGTTGAGAAATACTATTTTACTCAGCGTGGTCTTGAGCAAGCAGGGATTGAAGTTTTACCATTCAGCGAAGCAAACATTACTGCCGATGTCGAATTGATAGCAGGAAATGCTTTCCGTCCAGATAACAATGTAGAGATTGCCTATGCAGATGCTCATGGCTTCTCTTATAGACGTTACCATGAGTTTCTCGGTCAATTCATGCGTGATTTTACAAGTTTTGGGGTGGCAGGAGCACATGGGAAGACATCGACGACTGGTCTTTTGGCACATGTGATGCGTAACATTACAGATACCAGCTATTTGATTGGGGACGGGACAGGACGTGGATCAGAAAATGCCCAGTATTTTGTCTTTGAATCAGACGAATACGAACGTCATTTTATGCCCTACTATCCAGAATATAGTATCATTACCAATATTGATTTTGACCACCCAGATTACTTTACTAGCCTAGAAGATGTCTTTCATGCCTTTGATGATTATGCGAAGCAGGTACAAAAGGGCTTGTTTGTCTATGGTGAAGATGAACAGTTGCGCCGTATTACGGCAACGGCACCGATTTATTATTATGGTTTTGGAGAAGATAATGATTTTGTTGCCTACGATTTGCAACCGTCTACAACTGGCTCGCAGTTTAGGGTACGGCATGCAGGACAAGAGTTAGGTCAGTTCCAAATTCCGACCTTTGGTCGTCACAATGTGTTAAATGCAACAGCTGTTATTGCGAATCTATTTATTGCGGAATTTGATTTGAATTTGGTGGCTGAACACCTCAAAACCTTTGGAGGAGTGAAGCGTCGCTTTACAGAAAAGATTATCAATCAGACGGTCATCATTGATGACTTTGCCCACCATCCGACTGAAATTATTGCTACCATTGATGCAGCACGTCAAAAGTACCCAAGTAAAGAAATTGTGGCGATCTTCCAACCGCATACCTTTACGCGGACCATCGCTTTATTGGACGATTTTGCTCTCGCTTTGAGCGAAGCAGATGCGGTTTACCTAGCACCGATTTATGGATCAGCTCGTGAGACAGATAATGGTCAAGTGAAAGTCGAAGATTTAGCCGCTAAAATCACCAAGAAAGCGGGGATTATATCGCTTGAAAATACTTCCCCTCTGCTAGACCATGGCAATGCAGTCTATGTCTTTATGGGAGCAGGAGATATTCAATCTTACGAATATTCATTTGAACACCTACTAGCTAATCTATCTCGTAACGTTCAATAAGGAACAGAGGCTGAGACCTACGCGCTCAACCTCTTGTTTTATGTATGCTACCCAAGATACAAAAGCCGTTAAGCGAGCAAAGTAAAAATAGGAGGCTGACGGCAGGGTTCGATGAACCCAAGAAGGCCTATCTTTTTTACATAGCTCGTAGGCTGTGTTCAGTTACCCAAGATACAACAGCCGTTAAGCGAGCAAAGTAAAAATAGGAGGCTGACGGCAGGGTTCGATGAACCCAAGAAGGCCTATCTTTTTTACATAGCTCGTAGGCTGTGTTCAATTAAACCAAGATACTAAGCCCGTTAAGAACTCAAAGCGAAAATAGGCGGCCGAACAGAAGTTGCTTGCAACTTCGTCGTGAGACCCCGGCGAAGCTAGCTAGGCTAGTCCCAAATGAAATGCAGGGAATAGCCAGCTAGCTACCGCCAATAAAACAAGTAATTGTATCTGATTCATTTTTTTCTACCATTTTTAGCCCGAACTCAATTAAGATGTGAGAGCGTTTGATACGAATTTCACTCGTTTTATTTCCAGTCTATCCTTAGGCTGTTAAAGCACAAAGTGAGAATAGGAAATCCGACGAGTGAAAAGCTCCAGTGGAGGTTTTCAGCCTCTAAAGTGATTCTCAGCTGTAATTGGCTAAAGCCGAAACAGCTATCTATCTTTTTCGCACAGAGTTTCGTTCAATTATAAATAGAAACGAAAAGACAATACGATGACACAGAAGGAGAAATCATGCAGCTTCGATATGCCAGACTAGAGGATCTCGAAGAGGTCCATACGATTGAACAGGCTAATTTTAGCCCAGAAGAACAGATTGCAAAAGAAGTTCTAGCCTTTTATTTAGAGCATGAGAATAAGACCTGCCTAGTCATGGAAGATGCAGGAAAGATAGCAGGATATATCTTGACACTGCCGACCGAGCACGAAACCGTAACGGATGACTTATTTGAACGACTAGAGCCAAAAGGAGGTTTCCTGCCCCAGCTGGCGATTGTTAGTCTTTCAGTAGCAGAAACCTATAAAGGACAAGGAGTGGGAACCTTATTGCTAGCGGCTATCAAGGAGCTAGCAGTCCAAGGATCTTACAAAGGAATTAGTCTAACCTGCAAGGACTATCTCTTATCCTACTATGCCCTGTATCAATTTGAAGACTTGGGGATTTCGACTTCTCAGTTTGGCGGGAAAATCTGGTATGACATGTATTGGAAATGTCCCTGATGAAAAGCCCTGCTTGATTTTGTAGTACTTTTAAGATATAATGGCTTGTAACTGTTTGAAAGGAGCTTTACAGTGACAAAAGATGCACATGAAAAAGATGGGCAATCCTCTAGTTTCCGCGATAAAATTTTACGTGAATTAGAAGAGAGCAAAGCAACATCTGCTTCAGAAAAAGCTGATTCTATTTCTGATATGTTAGATTATCGATGGGTAGAAGAGGACCTAGCAGATACGGTGGCTCTGTATCGCCCATCATTGACTGAAACGGTCAGTGAAGATGAAAAATTAGACGAAGAATTATTAGAAGAGACGATTGTTTCATCTGATACTAGTAGAAATTCAGAGGATCCTCAACCGAATATGAGACGAAGACGGAATCGAAATCGAAAAGCACAAGATACAGTGGCTAAACGAATTGTGAAATTTGTGATGACAGCTGTCATCCTCTTATTGGTGATCACAGGAATTGCTGTCTGTTTCTATCTCAAATCAAGTTTGGAACCAGTAAATGCGCAGGCAACAGAAACCATTCAAGTAGAGATTCCAGAAGGGTCTTCTACTAAGGAGATTGCTCAGATTTTAGAAAAACAGCGCTTAATAAAAAATGCGATGGTTTTCAGTTATTATTCAAAACTAAAAAGTTATAATAATTTCCAAAGTGGCTTCTACAATTTGAGCCAATCCATGTCTGTAGATCAGCTAGCTAAGGCATTGCAAGAAAGCGGAACTGCGACAGCACAAGACCCTATTGCTGGGAAAGTATTGATTGTAGAAGGCTATACGATGAAACAAATTGCGCAGGCAGTTACAGACAACGTCTATACACCGGATAAGGAAGATAAGACACCATTTACCGAGGAAGCCTTTCTTGAAACTGTTCAAAATGAGGAATTTATCAATCGAATGGTGGCGGCATATCCTAAATTACTGGGGAGCTTGCCTGCTGCAAACAGTGGTGTCAAATACCGCTTGGAGGGATATCTGTTCCCGGCAACCTATGACTACTCGACAGATACAAGCCTGGAGGGGCTAATCGAACAGATGCTTGCAGCGATGGATAGTCGTCTTCAGCCTTATTACGACCAGTTAGCAGCTAAGGGTCTTGATGTCAATCAGCTTTTGACCCTGGCCTCACTTGTCGAAAAGGAAGGCTCGACCGATGAGGACAGACGCAACATTGCTAGTGTATTTTTCAATCGTCTCAATAATGAGATGCCTCTTCAGTCGAATATTGCAATCTTATATGCTATGGATAAATTAGGGGAGAAGACGACCCTGAAAGAAGATGCCACGATTGATACCAATATTGATTCACCTTATAATATATATGTGAATACTGGTTTGATGCCTGGTCCGGTAGATAGCCCAAGTCAGTCTGCGATTGAAGCAACCTTTGCTCCAAATAAAACAAATTATTATTACTTTGTAGCAGATGTAACGACGGGTACTGTTTACTTTGCGATAACAGGTGAAGAGCATAATCAAAATGTTGAAAAATATATCAATAGTAAACTAAACAACTAAAGCAGTTGTCGGGATAAAATTATGTGGGTTTCCGCATAATTTTGTTTTCATGACAGAATGGAACTAGAAAGAAGAAAGAAGAAAAAGAAAATGGCTGAAAAAACATACCCAATGACGATTGAAGAAAAGGAAAAATTGGAGAAAGAATTAGAAGAGTTAAAACTCGTTCGTCGTCCGGAAATTGTCGAGCGTATCAAGATTGCTCGCTCTTATGGAGATTTGTCAGAGAACTCCGAATATGAGGCAGCAAAAGATGAGCAGGCATTTGTAGAGGGTCAAATCTCTATGATTGAGACCAAAATCCGCTATGCAGAAATCGTGAATAGTGATGCAGTAGCAGCAGATGAAGTAGCTATTGGTAAAACGGTCACAATCCAAGAAGTGGGTGAGACAGACGAAGAAGTTTATATGATTGTAGGAGCTGCAGGAGCAGATGCCTTTGCCAATAAGGTTTCCAATGAAAGCCCGATTGGTCAAGCTCTCATTGGTAAGAAAACAGGAGACATTGTTACTATTCAGACCCCTGCTGGTAGCTATGATGTGAAGATTTTAAATGTTGCAAAAACAAAGTAATCCTCAATAAAAATCAAAGATAGACTAAGAGCCTATATAAGACAAGAAAAAACTTGGAATCTCTGTTCCAAGTTTTTTCGATTTAAATTCGTAGGCCTTATCGTGACCGTTGCTTACCAGCATTGCGGTTTTTCTTTTTGGACGATGATTGGATAATGGCAGTATCCGTCTTTGGTGTTAGATCCTTGACACGAGTACTTGTCTGAATTGGTTTAGGAGGATTTTGCTCAAATTCTTCTGCGATCCGCTGGCGCAATTTTGGCTTAAGGAAGAAATTGGTGATTGCTTGTTGAAGGATTCCGATTAATCCACCGACCACCCAGTAGAGGGTTACACCAGCTGGAGAACTCCATGAAAGGAAGATAATCATAATCGGATTCATCAGCATCATAGACTTCATCTGTTTCTTTTGTTCCTCGTCTATACCGACCTGCATGAGAAGGGATTGGAAGAAATAGAGGATACCAGCTACAGCTGTAAGAATAAGGCTCGATTTTCCAAGAGCAATACCCATAAAGCTAGCTTCAGCAATTCCTTCTGTATAGCGAGCAGCATAAAAGAGGGCTGAGAAGAATGGCATCTGGATGAGTAATGGAAGGCATCCAATTCCACCAAACATACTGACACCGTACTCTTTTTGAGTAGCAAAGAGTTCTTGCTGGGCAGCTAGTTGTTCTTCCTGTGAGCTAGCATTCTTCATTCGTTCTTGGATCGGACCAAGGATTGGTTTGAGGTAATGCATTTTTTCAGACTGATAAGTAGCTTTCCAAGATTGGTAAATGCCAAGCGGTAAGATGAGTAGACGGACAAAGATGGTTACCACGATGATCGCTACCCCAAAACCTAAGCCTTGGTTGACAGCAAAGAACTGGATGACATTGCCCATTGGCTCAACGAGGAGTTTGTAGACCCAACCCTCTCCAGTTGGCATACCATTTTTGGTCTGCACACAGCCAGATAGGAAGAAGAGCATAGATAGGACAAGCCCTGATAATACAATACGGTTTGATTTTTTCACTTTCTCATTTCCTTTTTTACATGATACTCTCTATTTTACTTGTTTTGGAGAAAATATACAAGTCTTTAATGCCACTGTTTGACCTGAAAATCTGTAAAGGTTTCAAAGTTTGCAAGGGTGACATCTAGATAGGTAATCTTGCTCATGCGAGAGGGTCCTTTGCGGATTTCTTGGATAAAGTGACTGAGTTTGGCTGGCTGATCCGATTGGGCAAGAATGGTGACAGTCCCGTCCTCATTATTCCAGACCCGACCGTAGATATCTCCGATTTCTCTTGCTAGATATTGGACAGACCAGCGAAAGCCAACTCCCTGTACTCGACCAGAAGCAACCATTTTTACTTTTTGCATGCTTTTCTCCTTTTGACAAGACCTTTACTTTATTATATCATTATTGAAGATGAAAGAAAATGGAGAGTGCTATGGAAATCATTCGTTCCAAGTCTAATCGATTGGTGAAGGAAACAAAAAAGCTACACCAAAAGAAATACCGTAAGCAGTCCTACTTGATTGAGGGTTGGCATTTAGTTGAAGAAGCTCGTCAGGCACACGCTGATATTGAGCGGATCTTTGTCTTAGAGGAATACTATGAAAAGGTAGCGGGAAGGGTTCCTGTAACAGTGGTCAGTCCAGAAGTTTTGCAGGACTTAGCAGATAGCCAAACTCCGCAGGGCATTGTCGCCCAGCTGGCTCTACCGAAAGCCACGCTACCGAAAGAGTTTAAGGGTAACTATCTAGTCTTAGAAGATGTTCAGGATCCAGGAAATGTTGGGACCATGATTCGGACAGCAGATGCGGCTGGCTATGAGGCTGTCTTTATCTCGGATAAGTCCGCAGATATCTATAGTCTAAAGACCTTGCGTGCCATGCAGGGGAGCCATTTTCATTTACCGGTTTATCGGGTTGCTATAAAAGAGCTTCTCACCCATTTCAAAGATTACGGGGTACAGATAGTAGCGACCACCTTATCTGAGAAGTCTGTAGATTATAAGGCCGTTGAGCTAGCAAGCCCATTTGCCCTCATCATGGGCAATGAAGGACAAGGGATTTCACCCTTGATTGAAGGTCAGGCTGATACCCTGCTTCATATCAACATGCCAGGTCAGGCAGAGAGTTTAAATGTTGCAGTGGCAGCAGGTATTCTTCTCTTTAGTTTTATTTAAGCTAGAATCGATAGACTATGGTATAATGGAAAATGAGGTGATGAAATGACAGTCTATACAGAAGATGAAGAGTACATGACCTATGTCAGGCATTTGATAGAACACCCTCGGCTACAAAGGCTCGGGACAATCCCTCATCATTATTATTCAACTCGTTTGGAGCATTCGATCAATGTATCCTATACGAGCTATAAGATTGCAAAAAAATTAGGCTGGGATGCCAAATCAACAGCACGTGGTGGTCTCTTGCATGATTTGTTTTATTATGATTGGCGTGAGACGAAGTTTAAAAAGAGCCATGCTTGGATTCATCCACGGATTGCAAAGCGTAATGCTGAGAAGTTGACTGATTTGAACAAGGTCGAAGAAGACATCATTGTCAAGCATATGTTTGGTGCTACTATTGCACCACTTCGCTATAAAGAGGCATGGATTGTGACATGTGTCGATAAGTACTGGGCGGTGAAAGAAGCAACACTCCCCTTGCAGAAAATGTGGAAACAGCGCAGTTTTCATGCTCATTAAATCGTTATTTATTAGAGGAGGATTAAGATGAATCAGAACCCTTATATCATCAATCAGGTGGATCATACCGCTTTAAATCGTTTCTTTGGCAAAATTTATGGTTTTGTGGCAGCAGGGATTGGGATTTCTGCTTTGGCAGCCTATTTATCTGTTACAGTTTTTATAGATTTTACGCTTAGTCTATTGGTAGGTGGTTCTCTCGTTATCTGGCTTATTCTATTAGCTGAAATCGGTCTTGTCTTTGTAGCTTCTCGTATGGCAGCTCAAAATAGCCCCTTGGCTTTGCCGATGTTTTTTGCTTATTCAGTCATGAATGGCTTTACACTCAGTATTGTACTGCTTGCCTATACACAGGAAACCGTTCTGACAGCCTTTCTATCAGCGACCTTGATGTTTCTTGTCATGGCAGTGATTGGTCTAACGACTAAGAAAAATCTTTCAGGGATGGGGCAGGCTCTCTATGCAGCCTTATTTGGGGTGATTATTGCCAGTGTTGTCAATCTCTTTTTGGCTAGCTCAGGTATGAGCTTTCTCATTTCGATTATTTCAGTCTTGATTTTCTCAGGTCTGATTGCTTATGACAATCAACGGATTCGCCACGTTTTTGAAGAAACCAATGGAGAAGTTGGTCAAGGCTGGGTGGTCTCCATGGCCCTATCTCTCTATCTTGACTTTGTCAATCTCTTCTTGAACCTTCTTCGGATCTTTGGTTCAAGAGATTAAGCCCTTCAATAGATGTATGAAAAAAGAAGATTGATACCTGCAATCTTCTTTTTTGTGGTAGGAGGGGAAAAGAAACGTATACTCTGTAAAAATCAAAAATAGCAGATTTGAAAACTTATGAAACTCAAACATGTAGATGGTATCACATGTTGCTATCGACTAGCTATTTATAAATTGTTTCCTAATTTCATAGAGTTTAAAAAAACGAGCAGTTGATTTTGTTTTCGGTGAATAATCGCTATTTTTGATTTTAAGTGAGTACTGGCTATTCACATTCTACACAACCCCTATGTACATGAGGTCAAGGTGTCTTGCTCTATTTCAGTATAGTATTGCCGTGGCTTGTTGTTTGGGATAGTCTAGTTCTTTCGTTTTAAAATTGAATCTGCCAAGTTGATGCCAGACGAAATCAATAACCAATAAAGTGAGCTTTTAAAAGATATTTTCCGTCCTATGCCAATCACTCCTTAAAAAGGATGATTTTAAGGAAGCATTCACTTTTTTTCGATAAAAAATGAACTCGTTTTCTAATTGTGATATACTATATCATATAAGAGAAACTAGGAGGATTCTATATGGCAGTGAAAGATTTTATGACGCGCAAGGTTGTCTACATTTCACCTGATACAACGATTGCTCATGCAGCAGAACTGATGCGCGAGCAGGCGATTCATCGGTTACCCGTGATCGAAAATGATAAATTGGTTGGTCTTGTAACAGAGGGAACGATCGCAGAAGCCAGTCCTTCAAAAGCGACCAGTCTATCCATTTATGAGATGAATTATCTGTTAAATAAAACCAAGGTTCGAGATGTGATGATTCGTGATGTGATTACCGTTTCAAAATTTGCAAGCTTAGAAGATGCCGTTTATCTGATGTATAAAAATAAGGTTGGTATTTTGCCGGTCGTAGATAATGATCAAATGGCAGGTATTATTACAGATCGAGATGTTTTTGCAGCTTTCCTACATGTGTCTGGTTATGGTGAAGCTGGGGTACGGGTGCGTTTCTTAGTAGAGAATAAGGCAGGCGAACTCGAAAAGATTATCAGACTGATTTCAGACCAAGGCTATAATATTGTGAGCACTGTTCAGATTGCCGATCGATCAGGTAGTGTGGTCATTGAAGTCCAGATTGAAGGCAAGGTGGATAGCCAGCAGCTTGCAGATACTTTTGAGCGAGCTAGAATCAAGGTGGACAGCATGGTGTCAACCGAAACGAAAAAAATATAAGGAGAGTGGAATCCATTCGTGATGCCACAATTATGGACCTGTTCTCATTCTTTTATAGTAGATTGAAACAAAATGAGGATACTTGCTTGCTATAGAGTTCAATAAGATTAGAGTAGATTTTTATATTGCCTCATTATTTTTATTGAGTATGATTTCAAATTAGGCTCGGGCTAATAAGTCTTTGGAAGAACTCAAAAAAGAACCATTCCCTCTAAAAGGTGAATGGTTTGTTTACTTTTATTTGGCTCTTTGTCAACTGTAGTGGGTAGATGAAAAGCTAACATCGTGAGAGGACGAACTTCGTTCTCTCTTTCTTTACGTTTAAAGCAATCAAAATGCGTTTCTTAAAGTTTTCAAAGTTCCTGAATCCAAAGGCATTTCTTTTAATGACTTTGATGAG
>NZ_JBUEQR010000078.1:0-22993 GCF_054968985.1 Streptococcus sp. 1F3
TTCTAGAAGCTTCGGCTTCTGCGAAGAACTTCCTATTTTTCATTCGCTTTTTTAACGCCCTCGTATCTTATATAAAGGAGAAAGAGAATATGAAATGGAAGTGGCTAGCCATTCCTTTACTGATTTGTGGTTTCCTACTGGGAGCTTGTCAGTCTAAGCCGACAGTTGAAGAGAGTTTGCCTGTACTAGAAAAGCCTTTGACTCGGACGGAAAGTTTGCTTCATACAGTGGTACAGATTAGTATTTACCATAAGGATCAGGAAGAGGTCATGGAGGAGGGGCTTGCCTATGTCAAAGAAATGGAACGGCTCTTATCCACGAATCTGGAAGGATCGGATATTTATCGGATTAACCATGCAGCAGGAAAGGCTATCGAGGTTGACCCACGTACATTTGAATTGATTGAGCAAGCCTTGGAAATGGGTGAAAAAAGCAAGGGGCGTTTCGATGTTTCTATTGGAGCGGTCAACAATCTCTGGAAAATTGGCTCAGAGGATGCCCGAAAACCAAGTGATCAAGAAATCAAGGACGCACTACCGTACATCAACTACAAAGATGTAGAGTTGGATAAGACGAAGCAGACCGTTGCAATAAAAGAAGGGATGACGCTGGAGCTAGGTGCAATCTCAAAAGGCTATATTGCGGATGGGTTGAAAGATTTATTTTCAAGCAAGGGGATTACTACAGCCATTATCAATCTAGGCGGTAATGTGGTTGTTATGGGCAGTTCTCCTGTCCACGAGGAAGGCTGGAAGGTAGGTGTTCAGGATCCTGATGAAGTAAGGGGAACTGTCGTGGGTTCAGTCTATGTCAAAGACGGGTCGGTTGTAACCTCTGGGATTTACGAGCGTTACTTGGAAGTCGATGGGGTCATCTATCATCATATCTTAGACCCAGAAACGGGTTATCCAGTTGAAAATACGATTTCAGGTGTAACTGTTTTTACAAAAACCTCTACTCAGGGAGATGCTCTGTCTACAACGCTCTTTCTCTTAGGAATTGATAAGGGCCGCGAATTGATCGACCAGTTAGAGGACGTAGAGGCGGTCTTTATTGATAAAGATCGGGGTGTTCACTTGAGTAAGGGTCTCAAGGATCGTTTTGAATTGAGCAATAAGGAGTATCATCTTGTTAATGAGGAATGAAAAGGGGAAAATGACCCTGCCTATTTTTTTAGAATTTATCGAATTGCGAACCAAGGTTGCAAGTATCTTTCCTATGTTGCTTGGAATTGTATGGTCTATCTACCGTTACAATGCTTTTAATGGGTTGAATACTCTGCTCTTTGTCTTAGCTGTCTTGAGCTTTGATATGTGTACGACAGCTATCAATAATACGATGGATTATGTCAAGGCAAAAGATCAAGTCTACCGTGATGAGCAGAATGTCATCGGTCGTAATCAGCTTGAGCTTAGGCAAATGGGACAGATAGTCTTTGCCCTCTTGTTTTTTTCGATTGTGATTTCGCTGATGTTAGTCTGGCGGACAGACTTGATGTTATTACCGCTAGGTGCTGGTTGCTTCCTGATAGGTATTTGCTATACGTTTGGACCAATCCCCCTATCACGAATGCCACTAGGAGAGATTTTTTCAGGGATAACTATGGGCTTGGGGATCTTTTTTCTCGGTGTCTTTGTTCAGGCACCCGATTTGCTACTGACTAGTCGATTTGTCGGTCAATGGTTTCAGTTGCAGTTGGCTTGGGGGAAATGTATAGAGATTGGTTTTATGAGTTTGCCCCTCATTTGTTTGATTGCAAATATGATGCTAGCTAACAACTTATGTGATTTGGATGAAGATATCCGTAATCATCGTCATACTCTAGTCTTTCATCTTGGAAGACAAAAAGGTCTCTTACTCTATAGTTGCTTAGCCATATTGCCGTGGTTTCTATGGCTACTTTATCCCCTTTTTGGCTTTTTGCCCTTTTGGGCTTGGTTGGGCTATGGTGTCGCTCTTTTGTCCTATAGAAGTCTAGGGCGTTTCTTGGAAAAACAGGTCAAGCGTGAGACTTTTGTTGAAGCAGTAAAAAGCTTTATCCTTTTTTCTTTCATGTACTTTCTTGTCTTGCTGCTAGCTTGTGTGCTATAGAAAAAAGAGCTTGGATTTTCAAGCTCTTTTAGACTACCTGTCAAATTGGTAAAATCAATTCTTCCTCTTCTTCGTTTTCTTGATCTTCGGGGGTTCGGATTTCGATGATGAGATTATGCGGGAGGCAAACAGCAATTTCACCAGACTTGCTAATCCAGCCGGTATTGACCGCGATTTGGTCGGGACTGTTGTCTTCCTTATCACGGATGCGTGCGCCATCAACCTCAATGATGTTATATTGACCAGGATTAGGATAGTAGGTGACTTCTTTGTGGGGGGTGCTTTTTGAGAGTTTAAATTCTTCGACAACTTCGCCGTTGATACGGATAGAAGCAATCAGATATGGTTCTTCTACTTGATTCTGGCTGCCTACATAGGTGATGATAGCTGGCACGAAGGACAGGAGCAGGGTCATTCCAACTAAGACAAAATCAAAAGGTTTTAATTGACGTAAGATATGTTTCATTCCAATCCTCATTCTAGCAAGAATAAGAATATTGTAAAGGAATTTCCTTGCTTTGTAAAGATATAAGGGGTTAAAAGTAGTTGATGAATACTGGGAGGTTTACCGCTATCTATTTATTACTTTAAAGGCATTTTCTGAATAAATGCTCGTTTGACAATATGATGTAACGGGTAAAGTCTATTTTTTAGAGTATAGACAGGATATTAGGAAAGAATAGTGAGCCTTCTCATAAAGACGAAAGAATAAGTGTAAAATACGATGACACTATTTTGTACATTCAAGTGCATTATAAAGTGAGAGCAAAATCTAACCAATTTATGAGGACATAAATATTTTATAAAAACGACTTGATTTTTCGTTTTAAAAATATTATAGTAATATTGTAGTCATCAATCTAAAATAATGTATTAGAAAGGAGCATATAAGTTATTCTCATGAACGAATTTATAAAGTTTAAACTATTTATATTGTTAGTAATTTGTGTGTTCTTATTGATGAGTAGTGTTTTAGTATGGAAGATTCGAAAGATTCATATCCACTTGTTTTGGAAAGTAGTGTTGTTACTTTCTGCTACTGTTCTTCTTTGGATTCTTTGGAATGTATTGATTTGGGGTTATAATTCTTGATGACGAGAAAGCCCTTTTTGAAATAATAGTTTTCTACTAGCTCTAATAGAGTTGATATAGTTGTTTCGTTTCCTTTTAGTACTAGGCAAGGAGCTGCAGGCTGTACTGGAGTACGGCAAAGCGAGTTCCAATCATCTAGAAGATGATTGGAAGTTGGAAATAGAGAAACGGAGTTTCCACAATCGTCGAAGTAATAAAAGTTAAACTAAATGAGTATAATATCGGTACATTTGCACCCTTTTAGAGGGTGCTTTTGTGTTCTTTACGTTCTTGTATCTTGTAATTGAACACGCCCTAAACTCTGTGCGAAAAAGACCGTAACAGAAATGTATTGAAAGATAGGGTATTAGCGGTAGCTAGCTGGCTATTCCCTGCATTTCATTTGTGACTAGCCTAGCTATCTTCGCAGGGGTCTCGCAACGAAGTTGCAAGCAACTTCTGCTCGGCCGCCTATTTTCGCTTTGAGTTTTTAACGGGCTTTGTATCTTGTTGCTCTCTTTTTAGGATGAAATATGGTACAATAGTAAAGATATGATGAAGGAATTTAACCATACGACTGTTTTACTACATGAAACCGTAGATATGCTGGCGGTGAAGCCTGATGGCATCTATGTAGATGCAACCTTGGGCGGTGCAGGGCATAGCGAATATCTATTGAGCCAACTGACTGATGAAGGTCATCTCTATGCCTTTGATCAGGATGAGACGGCTATTTTGAATGCCCAAAAGCGCTTAGCTCCCTATATTGAAAAGGGGATGGTGACCTTTATCAAAGATAATTTCCGCCATCTAAAAGCTCGTTTGAAAGAGCAAGGAGTAGAGGAAATTGATGGTATTTGTTACGATTTGGGGGTATCTAGTCCCCAATTAGATGAGCGAGAACGTGGCTTTTCGTATAAAAAAGATGCGCCACTTGATATGCGAATGGACCTTACAGCGCCCCTAACAGCTTACGAAGTGGTTAATCAGTATGAATACCGTGATTTGGTGCGGATTTTCTTTACATATGGAGAGGATAAATTTTCCAAGCAAATCGCCCGAAAAATTGAACAAAGAAGAGCTGTCCAGCCGATTGAAACGACAACTGAGCTAGCAGAGGTGATTAAATCAGCCAAACCAGCGAAGGAATTGAAGAAAAAGGGGCATCCAGCCAAGCAGATTTTTCAGGCAATTCGTATTGAGGTCAATGATGAATTGGGGGCGGCAGAGGAGTCCCTCCAGCAGGCGATGGATATGCTTGCTGTAGATGGTCGCATTTCTGTCATTACCTTCCATTCTCTAGAGGATAGATTGACCAAGCAGTTGTTTAAAGAGGCTTCAACGGTTGACGTGCCAAAGGGTTTGCCCTTTATTCCTGATGATGTAAGACCCAAAATGGAATTGGTCAATCGCAAGCCTATTTTACCGAGTGAAAGTGAATTAGCAGCCAATAACCGCGCCCACTCTGCCAAACTGCGTGTGGCAAAAAAGAGATACAAGTAGGTGAAGAATATGTTACAAGATCAACGAAAAGATGCGACCATGCGCATTATTAGTGAAAAAATCAAGACATTTTCTCGAGTGGAGAAGGCATTTTACGGAAGTATCGTCTTGTCTAGCTTGGCATTGGCTGTTGGAATTATTTTCATGCAAACTCGTTTGTTGCAGGTACAGGCAGAAATGGCTCATGTCAATCAAGAAATCAATAGTAAGCAAGTGGAAATTGATGATGCCGAACAAGCTGTCAACGAGTTGATTCGAAATGCACGCTTATTAGAGATAGCAGAGAAGGCAGGTTTGACTTATAAGAATGATAATGTTGGAGTAGCAGAGTAATGTTAAAACGCAAACAACAATTATTACGGTATGTTCTAAAGAAACGCTATATTCCGTCACAAAATCGTCGGAGAGTGGGGCAAAGTCTCATTCTTCTGACGGTTTTCATCTTTTTCATCTTTTTGATTAACTTTGCCATGATTATCGGAACCGATAAAAAATTTGGTGTTGACTTATCAGAGGGGGCAAGGAAAGTTCATCAGATAGAAGTGACTGTCCAAGCTAGACGGGGAACGATTTACGATCGCACTGGTTTGCCCATTGCCAAAGATTCAACGACCTATACAGTCTATGCAGTGATTGATAAGGAATACATCTCTGCTCGGAAAGAAATTTTATATGTTGAACCTCGCCAATTCACGCAGGTTGCAGAAATCTTAAATAAGCATCTAGGGCTTGAGACAGACTATGTGATGCAGCAGTTAAATCAGCCTAAGTTGAAGCAAGTTTATTTTGGAACATTGGGGAAGAATATTTCGTATAGTACCATGACGGCGATCCAAGAGGAGATGGAAGCAGCAGGAATAAAAGGGATTGCCTTTGATACGAATCCAGGACGCCTTTACCCCAATGGAAATTTTGCTTCAAGCTTTATTGGCTTAGCCAATCTGGTTGACGAAAAGAACGATGGGAATTATCGGTTGAAAGGCCAACGAGGGTTGGAGTATTCTCTAGATAGTATCTTGGCGGGTCAAGATGGAAGAATTGTCTATGAAAAAGATAGCCGTGGTCGAATTGTTCCTGGAACAGAAGATGTCAAAGAAGCAAGAGTGGATGGTCAGGATATTTACACAACAATTTCAGCAGATCTTCAGCGTTCTCTGGAAACCAATATGGATGTTTTCTTTGAGAAGACCAAGGGAAAATATGTCAATGCAACCCTGGTTTCTGCTAAGACAGGAGAGATCCTAGCTACAACGCAACGACCGACCTACAATCCAGACACTAAGGAGGGGGTAGATGACAAGGATATCCTGCAACGTTCCCTCCTCTATCAGGAAAACTTTGAGCCAGGTTCTACCATGAAGGTCATGACGGTTGCAGCAGCGATTGATAATGGTACTTTTGCAGCAAATGAGTATTACAATCGTTCTGAAATCCAGATTGCTGATGCGACTATTCGAGACTGGGATGTCAATGCAGGCGATCTATATGCTCCGCTGACACTAACCTACGCACAAGGTTTCTACCTTTCAAGTAACGTTGGTATGACCATTTTGGAGCAAAAAATGGGAGATGAGCGTTGGTTAAATTACCTTGAGAAGTTCCGCTTTGGCTATCCAACCCGTTTTGGAATGGAGGGGGAAGAAGCAGGGCTTTTACCAGAAAATAATGTGGTATCTGTTGCGATGACTTCCTTTGGTCAAGGGATTCTAGCAACTCAAACCCAGATGCTTCGTGGCTTTAGCGCTGTTGCAAATAATGGTGTGATGCTGGAACCGAAGTTTATCACGGCTCTTTATGACGCGAATACTGATTCAGTACGCTTATCAAAGCCGGAAGTCGTAGGCAAGCCCATATCTGAGAAGGCAGCTACTGAAACGCGTCAGTACATGATTGGCGTTGGAACAGATCCGCAATTTGGAACCTTACGCTCATCTGATGGGGCAGTTATTCAAGTAGAAGGCTACAACATTGCGCTGAAATCAGGAACTGCCCAAATCGGTAAAGAAGATGGAACAGGGTATATGGAAGGGCCAAATGATACCATTAACTCTGTTGTTGCCATGATTCCAGCAGAAGACCCAGAATTTATCATGTATGTGACTGTCCAACAACCAGAAAGTTGGAGCGTCGTCTATTGGAGGGATATTATCAATCCAGCCCTCAAGGAGGCGATGCAGTTAAAAGATAGTCTCAATTTGACAACCCCTGCTCCCGCTCTCACCACTATCGCTAAAGAAACAGAGTATCAGTTGGATGATATTATCGGTCAGCAGCCAGGAGTGACGGCTAGTTTTTTACGTCAACAATTGGTGCAACCGATTATTCTGGGAAATGGTGGAGAGATTAAGAAAGTCTCTGTTGCCAGTGGTTCAAATCTAGTAGCCAATCAGCAGATTTTGCTGTTGACAAATAAGTTTGAAAGAGTGCCTGACATGTATGGGTGGACGAAAGAAAATGTGGCTATTTTCGCTGAGTGGACAGGAATAGAGATTGAATGGAGCGGTTCTGGATCGACTGTCCGTAGTCAGAGTGTCACAGTTGGCAGTGACTTAGAAAAGACGAAAAAAATAAGAATTAACTTAGGAGATTAATATGTATTCTGTAATCATAGCAGGACTGGTTGCCTTTGTGGCGACTGTCCTATTGATTCCAAGATTTATCAGCTTTTATCAAGCCAAGCGCATAGAAGGGCAACAAACTCATGAAGATGTCCTCCAACATCAGTTTAAAGCAGGAACGCCTACTATGGGAGGAACGGTTTTTCTGGTGGTAGCCATTGTTGTGACCTTTCTTTTTGCCCTCGTTTTACATATGTTGACAGGTGCAGTACTTGCAATTCTCTTTATCTTATTACTTTATGGAATCGTTGGTTTCCTAGATGATTTCCTAAAGATTTTCCGCAAGATCAATGAAGGGTTGAATCCTAAGCAAAAATTAGCTTTACAGATTCTAGGTGGTATTGTTTTTTACTTGGTACACATGCAGGGGGCAGGTGATGGAACGCTCAATGTGTTAGGCTATCCTCTTCATCTTGGTATCTTTTATATCGCCTTTGTGCTCTTTTGGCTGGTTGGATTTTCCAATGCGGTCAATCTAACAGATGGGATTGACGGGCTTGCTTCAATCTCCGTTGTTATCAGTTTGTCAGCCTATGCAATAATTGCCTTTGTTGACCGTAAATTCGATATTTTATTGGTCTGTATGACCATGATAGGAGCCTTGCTCGGATTTTTTTACTACAACCATAAACCGGCTAAAATCTTCATGGGAGATGTGGGGAGCCTGGCGCTCGGAGGGATGTTGGCAACCATTTCAATTGCCCTTCATCAAGAATGGACCCTTCTTTTTATCGGACTTGTATATGTGGTGGAAACGGTCTCGGTCATGCTTCAGGTCAGCTACTTCAAATACAGCAAGAAAAAGTATGGTGAGGGCAGACGTATCTTCCGCATGACACCATTTCATCACCATTTGGAATTAGGTGGCTTAACGGGGCAGGGGAAAAAGTGGAGCGAATGGAAGGTTGACTTCTTCTTGTGGGGAGTTGGTCTTGTGATGAGCTTACTCGTTCTGGCTATCCTGTATCTATAAAATTTCGTTCTAATCTTTCCCAACTTCCCTAGAAAGGATTACTGGAGTAGGGAGGTTTGATCTTTAAAGTTAATGAGTAACGGATATTTCGAAGATTAGTGATACTCTTTGAAAATCAAATTGAGACTTTACTGACTTGATTTGAGGAAGTTGGCTTCTATGTCTTCATCGCCTAATCTGAATATGATGTTCATTGAGTATCAAACAGCAGTCAAATGCTGTTTTTTTTGTTATAATAAGAGGAAGTAGAAAAAGAGGATATTATGAAATTTACAGAATTTACCTTAAAACCCTATATTCAAGAAGCACTGAGGGAATTGGGGTTTGTCACGGCGACAGAAGTTCAAGCCCGTCTGATTCCAATTGTCTTATCAGGACGTGACTTGGTCGGAGAATCAAAGACAGGTTCTGGGAAGACCCATACCTTTTTGATCCCCATCTTTCAGCAACTTCAAGAAAATCTTGAACAAGTACAGGTCGTGATTACGGCACCATCACGTGAGCTGGCAAGGCAGATCTATGATGCAGCCCGTCAAATTGCCCAGTGTTCGGAGACCGAAATCCGTGTTGCTAACTATGTTGGGGGGACAGATAAGCAGCGTCAGATTGAAAAGTTGCAGACCAGCCAGCCCCACATTGTCATTGGAACGCCAGGGCGTATCTATGACTTGGTGAAGTCAGGTGATTTGGCAATTCACAAGGCGACGACCTTTGTGGTGGACGAGGCAGATATGACCCTTGATATGGGCTTTTTGGAGACGGTGGATCGCATCGCCTCCAGTCTACCCCAGAAGTTGCAGTTCATGGTCTTTTCAGCGACTATTCCGCAGAAATTGCAGCCCTTTTTAAAGAAATATTTGACCAATCCAGTCATTGAGCAAATCAAGACGCAGACAGTGATTTCAGATACGATTGATAATTGGTTGATTTCGACCAAGGGTCGGGATAAAAATGCCCTTATCTTGACTATTACCCAGCTCTTGCAACCCTATTTAGCGATGATTTTTGTGAATACGAAGACGCGAGCAGATGAACTGCATAGCTACCTAATGGCAAATGGTCTACGTGTTGCAAAAATCCACGGGGATATTCCACCGCGGGAGCGCAAACGGATGATGAATCAAATCAAGAATCTAGAATTTGAATACATTGTCGCAACCGACTTGGCAGCACGGGGAATTGATATTGAAGGGGTCAGCCATGTCATCAATGACGCTATTCCTCAGGACTTATCTTTCTTTGTGCACCGCGTAGGACGGACAGGTCGTAATGGGCTCTCAGGTACCGCCATTACCCTTTACCAACCGAGTGATGATGCGGATATTCGTGAGCTTGAAAAAATGAATATCTCCTTTGTACCGAAGATGATTAAGGACAATGAATTTCAAGACACCTATGATCGTGACCGCCGTGTTAATCGGGAAAAATCAAGAGAGAAATTAGACCTTGAGATGATTGGGCTAGTCAAGAAGAAAAAGAAAAAAATCAAGCCGGGCTATAAGAAGAAGATTCAGTGGGCTGTCGATGAAAAGCGTCGTAAGACCAAGCGACTTGAAAATCGTGCCAAGGGACGGGCAGAGCGGAAAGCGAAGCGCCAAACCTTTTAGAATAAGATGTGAAGCCGTTAAAAACCGATTGAAAAATAGGAAATCGAAGCAGGTTGCTTGGCAACCAATGAGATTTATCTTTTTTCCGAGGTTTTAGGCTGAACTCAACTACATAAGATACGAGGGCGTTAAAAAAGCGAATGAAAAATAGGAAGTTCTTCGCAGAAGCTGAAGCTTCTAGAAGAAGTTATCTTTTTTCCGAGCTTTTAGCCCGAGTTCAATTAAGATACGAGAGCGTGACACGAGTAAAGCAAAAATAGGAGTTTTGACGCAGAACCTTGGTTCTAGGAAAAACTATCTTTTTTCCGAGCTTTTAGCTCGAGTTCAATTAAAATGTGAGGACGTCAAAAAAATGGAAAGAAAAATAGGGAATAGGAGAAGATTACCTCCAGTAATCGATACAATTCATCTTTTTTCTAGCATTTTTAGTCCGAACTCAATTAAATCTAAGATACCAAGCCCCCGTGAAGAACTCAACGTAAAAATAGGAAATTTGCCGAGTGAAAAGCTCCGGGGGAGGTTTTTAGCCTATTTCTTAAAGGTAGCTGAGCGTTTGCCATAGTAAACGTCTATTTCCACCTCTAGAGGGCTGTTCTACTTGTAGTAGAAACAGGACTCTTGGAAAGAAGTGTAGTGCGCTATGAGTATGGATGATGAAGATAGGAAACAGGAAAACAGATGTTACAAACAATAGTAGGCCTTTATCTGAAGAGCCTGTTCATTGCAGCGGTTTTGGTGGTTTTGGCTAGCCTAGCTTGGTTTTTACTCCGCTTGTTCAAGAAAAAAGACAAGACCATTCAAGAACGTCAAGAGGTTCTCTTTGATTTGTTAATTATTAATGTGATGACCATTCCCATTTTATCCTTTGGGATTGTGAGCATTTTGCTCATGTTAAGAGTGTAGAAGAAAGAAGGAAGAAAGATGTACGATACAATTATTATTGGAGCAGGTCCTGCTGGGATGACCGCAGCCTTATATGCTGCCCGGAGCAATCTAAAGGTGGCACTTTTAGACCGTGGTATCTATGGCGGGCAAATGAACAATACTGCAGAGATTGAAAATTACCCAGGCTATGACCATATCAGTGGTCCTGACTTGGCTGAAAAAATGTTTGCACCACTTGCAAAGTTTGGGGTGGAGCATCTCTATGGTCAGGTGATTCGTGTGGAGACAGATGGGCTGGTCAAACGTGTTGTGACAGAAGAGGAGACCTTGGAAGCCTCCACACTTGTCCTTGCCATGGGAGCCCAACATCGTTTGCTAGGAGTACCTGGAGAAGATACTTACAATAGTCGTGGGGTGTCTTACTGCGCAGTTTGTGACGGAGCTTTCTTCAGAGGTCAAGACCTATTGGTTGTAGGTGGCGGTGATTCTGCTGTTGAAGAAGCCCTTTACTTGACTCAATTTGCAAATACAGTGACTATTGTGCACCGCCGTGATGAATTGCGTGCCCAAAAAGTTATCCAAGAACGTGCCTTTGCGAATGAAAAAATTCGTTTTATCTGGGACAGTGTGGTGGAAGAAATCCAAGGGGATGACCTCAAGGTGCAGGAAGTTTTGATTAAAAATGTCAAGACAGGAGAAGTGGTAGCTCATGCTTTCGGTGGTGTGTTCATTTATGTGGGACTTGATCCGATGACAGAAGCAGTGGCAGATTTAGGAATTACTGATGAGCAGGGTTGGATTGTGACCGATGAGCAGATGGCAACAAGTCAGTCAGGAATCTTTGCGATTGGAGATGTCCGCCAAAAACAACTACGCCAGATTACAACGGCTGTAGGAGATGGGGCGATTGCTGGTCAGCAGGTTTACCACTATATTACTGAGCACGTAAACTAAGAGGAGAAGAGATGTTCCATATCCAAGATATTCAGAAAAAAACGGCTGGTATCTCCTTTGACGAAAGGCTTGAACTTTCTGATGAGCTCAAGGCTCGAAATGCTGAGATTCTAGAGATTTCCCCGATTAAGGTAGTAGGACGGGTCAGCTTTGAAGCAGGTTTCTTTCTCTTGAATTATCAAATGACCTATGAGATTACGCTTGCTTCAAGTCGTTCGATGGAGCCAGTTGTACTATCTGAATCTTTCCCAGTTCAGGAGATATTTGTAGCAGATGAGCAGTCCTTGAAAGACCAAGACATGGTGGAAGAAGACTTGGTGCTTGTTATTGAAGACGATATGATTGTGCTGGCAGAAAGCGTAGCAGATCATATTCTATTACAGATTCCACTCAAGGTTCTGACAGCTGAGGAAGCAGCAGGGCAGGGCTTACCATCAGGTGATCATTGGACGGTGATGACAGAAGAAGACTATGCAGTGGTGGCTCAAGAGAAAAAGGAAGCAAATAGCCCTTTTGCCCAACTACAAGGACTTTTTGAGGAAGAATGAAATTGACAGAAAATTGGAAAAATCTTGTCAATAGCTTGATTTCATTGTATAATGAAAAGGATATTAAGAAATAGGAGTAGAATATTCATGACAAAAGCAAATTTTGGTGTTGTGGGAATGGCAGTGATGGGGCGCAACCTTGCACTTAATGTAGAATCAAGGGGCTATACTGTTGCGATTTACAACCGTTCAGCAGATAAGACAGAAGATGTCGTTGCAAGCAACCCAGGTAAAAAGTTACTGCCAAGCTATGATGTAGAAAGTTTTGTACAGTCTATTGAAACACCACGCCGGATCATGCTCATGGTGCAGGCAGGTCCTGGTACAGATGCGACTATCCAAGCCTTATTACCCCACCTTGATGAGGGAGACATCTTAATTGATGGCGGGAATACCTTCTATCAAGATACGATTCGTCGTTCAAAAGAACTTGCTAATTCGGGTATCAACTTTATCGGGACAGGGGTTTCTGGTGGAGAAAAAGGGGCGCTTGAAGGACCTTCCATTATGCCGGGTGGACAAAAAGAAGCCTATGATTTAGTTGCAGATGTATTGGAAGAAATTTCAGCCAAGGCTCCTGAAGATGGTGCGCCATGTGTGACCTATATTGGTCCAGATGGAGCGGGTCACTATGTGAAAATGGTGCATAATGGCATCGAATATGGGGACATGCAGTTGATTGCAGAAAGCTACGATTTGATGCAACGCTTGCTCGGTCTTTCTGTAGATGAAATGGCTGACATCTTTACTGAATGGAATAAGGGTGAGCTTGATAGCTACTTGATTGAAATTACAGCAGACATCTTGAAACGCAAGGACGATGAAGGGCAAGACGGTCCAATCGTTGACTACATTCTTGATGCAGCTGGAAACAAGGGAACTGGTAAATGGACGAGCCAATCGTCACTTGATTTGGGTGTGCCTTTGTCCTTGATTACAGAGTCTGTATTTGCCCGCTATATCTCAACTTATAAAGAAGAACGTGTACATGCTAGCAAGGTCTTGCCAAGACCAGCAGTTTTTGAATATGAAGGAGACAAGGCTGAATTGATTGAAAAAATCCGCCAAGCCCTCTACTTCTCAAAAATTATGTCTTATGCCCAAGGTTTTGCTCAGTTGCGGGTTGCTTCTAAGGACAATCATTGGAATTTGCCATTTGGTGAGATTGCGAAAATCTGGCGTGCAGGATGTATTATCCGTGCTCGGTTCTTACAAAAGATTACCGATGCCTATGGTCGTGATGAGGATCTTGCCAACCTCCTCTTAGATGAATACTTCCTTGATGTAACAGCTAAATACCAGCAAGCTGTTCGTGATGTAGTCACCTTAGCGGTACAAGCAGGTGTTCCAGTTCCAACCTTCTCAGCAGCGATTACCTACTTTGACAGTTACCGTGCTGAAAACCTACCAGCTAATCTCATTCAAGCGCAACGTGATTACTTTGGGGCGCATACGTATGAACGTAAAGACAAAGAGGGAATCTTCCATTACTCATGGTATGATGAAAAATAATTTATGGTAAAAAAAATCTTAATTGCAGGTCGTGAGCGTAACCTCTCTCATTTTGTGTCCATGGAGTTACAAAAAAAGGACTACTTGGTCGACTATACATCTACAGGAAAAGAAGCGCTTCAGCTTGCACATGAGACAGACTTTGATTTGATTCTCATGAGTTTTCGACTGTCAGACATGTCTAGCCATGACTTGGCAGCCGAATTGATTAAAATAAAGCCGACTACGGTCATGATTGTGGTGGTAGATAGTGAAGATGCAGTGCAGTATGGTGTTGATATTCAGCGCTACGCTGTTTCCTACATCATTAAACCCTTTGTTATCAGCGACTTGGTTGAACAAGTGACTTCTATCTTTAGGGGAAGAGATTATATTGATCAGCATTGTAAGCAGGTCAAGCTTCAAGCAGCCTACCGTGACCTGAAGATTGATTTTCAAAATCGGACAGTCACCCGTGGTTCTGAATTGATTAGCCTAACTCGCAGGGAGTATGATCTTCTTGCTACCCTCATGAATAGTCAAGAAACCTTGACCCGAGAGCAACTCTTGGATCGGGTCTGGAAGTATGAAGCTACAGCTGAAACCAATGTCGTAGATGTCTACATCCGCTATCTGCGTGGGAAATTGGACCTGCCAGGTCGCGAGTCTTATATCAAGACTGTCCGTGGTGTGGGCTATGCCATGCGGGAGGAATGACAGGAAGGTGGCATAGCAAACCACTGCCTGAACAATCGTAGTATTTTGATAAAAAATGAATTTCTAGAGAGAACAACGGATGTTCTCTCTTTTTCCCAGGCTTTTAGCCCAAGTTCAATTATAAAAAGAGCCTAGATGACTGTATAATCATTTTCTGACTTTTTCTTCAAATTATGCTATCATAGTAGGGATTAGATTGAAAAGGGGACAAGTAATGGAGAGTTCATTAAAAGAGAAATTGCTATTGATTAGTTTTACGGCAGTGGTTTTGCTGGCAGTGTTAAACTATTCAGATATTTACAGCACGGCTAAGGTCTTGCTCTCAAGCATGAATGCCTTGTTTATCGGGGCGATTTTTGCCTTTATTTTGAATGTTCCGATGAAGAAGTTGGAAGACTTGATTGAAAAGGTTTCTTTCCTGCGGAAAAGCAAGCGCTCCTTAGCGATTATTGGGGTTTTAATTGCCTTTGGTTTGATTGTAACAGGGGTCGTAGTCATTATCCTGCCGACCCTGGTGTCAACTGTGTCCGAATTGGTATCTGTTACGAATCAAGCTATTCCAAAGCTCATTCAGACCTTGCAAGATAGTGGCTTCTTGTCTAGTAAATTGGGTAGTCGCTTGAATAGCTACGTAACCCAGTTTACAGATTGGTCTAAATTATCAGGCTTTGCTGCAGCCTTTCTTGCGGGTCTGGCAAATAATGTGACTGTTATTTTTTCAAATATCTTAACTTTAATTATGGCTTTCTTTATCACTTTGAGCATTCTGGGAAGCAAGGAACATTTGCAGGATATGACAGGGAAGTTACTGCATGCCGTTTTTCCAGAAAGAGTGGTGCGCATCATTGCCTATATTGGTGAGGTAATTGTTGAAACCTATGATCGGTTCTTGATGAGTCAGATTGTAGAAGCTGTCATTATTGGAATGCTGGTCTTTGTCAGCTATTCTCTTTTCTCTATTCCGTATGCGGGAATGGCAGGAATTTTAGCAGGAGTGCTGTCCTTTGTGCCTTATATCGGTCCTTTTTCGGCTTGTATCATTAGCGCCCTCTTTGTATCTGTCCACAATCCATGGTTGGCTCTCTGGTCCATTATTCTCTTCCAGCTGATCCAACTGATAGAAGGAAATGTTATCTATCCTCGTGTGGTAGGGCAATCCGTTGGACTGCCAACCCTCTTTACCTTAGCTGCAGCCTTAATCGGTGGAAATTTATTTGGCTTGTTGGGAATGGTCTTTTTCACTCCTATCTTTGCGGTGATTTATCGCTTGGTGAGAGAATGGACCTATAGCCGGCTTGAGAAAAAACAAGATACGAGAGCGTGAAAAAATTCGTATGAAAATAGGAACTTGTCGCAGTGCCTTAGGGCACGAGAAAATTTCTCTTTTTCACTAGAATTTTAGCACGAGTTCAATTAAACAAGATACGAGAGCGTGAAAAAATTCGTATGAAAATAGGAACTTGTCGCAGTGCCTTAGGGCACGAGAGAGTTTCTCTTTTTCACTAGAATTTTAGCATGAGTTCAATTAAACAAGATACGAGAGCGTGAAAAAATTCGTATGAAAATAGGAACTTGTCGCAGTGCCTTAGGGCACGAGAGAATTTCTCTTTTTCACTAGAATTTTAGCACGAGTTCAATTAAACAAGATACGAGAGCGTAAAACGCGACTGTCCCCCAGTAAGATTTTGCCACCTTGCCTGGTACTAAGAGTAAACGAAACAACTATATGACAAACTAATACTCTTTAAAAATCAAAAGGCTCCTTCGTCAACTTGCCTTGGTGAAGGCTCGTTCTACCTTGGGCTTCGATTATAAGGAAATGAGCGGTGCTACTCTCATTTCCAACCTTTCACCATTCTTAATTGTGAAAGCGAGTCTACTTTTGATTTTGATTGAGTATAAAAAGGAAAAATAAATAGAAAAGAGCTTGGAGTTCAGTCTCTAGCTCTTTTATATGGAAAGAAGGAAAGATGTTATCGAAATTACAAGAATCGATCTATCGAATCATGCAGGACATGATTGGCTACGGGGCTCGCTTCCTTTTTCTGCTGGTAGTTATCGCTACGATCCTGTTTCAAGCAGTTATCTATCTACCTTACAAAAAATGGGTCGGGCTGAGCTTTAGTGATATTTGGACAGTCCTGTCAGTTTTACTGGTTTGCTTCTTTTTTGGGCTATTCTCTCGATTATGGAAGAATCTTTCTTGTCGCAACTTGTTTATTATGCTCTCTCTTGTCTATGTATTGGTAGGTCTTATCCTCATCTTTTGTCTGCCAGCTCAATTACGGGATGATGCCGATTCAGTCTGGCGGGCAGCAGTTTTGTTAAATAAGGGAGATACCCGTTTTTTACAGGCAGGTGCCTACTTGAATCGCTATCCCCACCAATTGGGTCTTGTCAGTCTGGAGCGTTTGGTATTATGGGCGTTTCCGAGAGCCAGTGTACGGATTTTTTATTTCCTAAATCTTTTAGCAATTCTAGGGATAAATTATGCGAATTGGAAATTAAGTGAGGACTTATTTCAAAATGAAAGGGTCAGCTGGTATACGATTCTAGCTCTCTTTACTTTTTTGCCTCAATTTTTTAATATGTTCTTTGTCTATGGCCTGGTTTATGGACTTTGTGCAGCCAGTTTTGGTCTCCTCTATTTCAATCGCTATCTTCAGACACAAGATTTCAAGCATGCGCTCTTAGCCAGTTTAGGTTTATCTTTATCGTACTGGATTCGGAATAACAACAGTATTTTGCTAGTAGCTGTTGTTCTTATCCTGCTTCTGGAATGTCTCCGTCGGCGTAAGCCGTACTTGCTTGGCCTATTGGTTCCCCTTTTAGTCGCTTCCTTTGGTCTTAATAGGGCAACAGTAGCTTATTATGAGAAAGTGGGACAGGTGAGTTTTGCCCCAAATCCTAAGGTAACCTGGCTAGCAATGGGCTTGCAAGATACCCAAACAGAGCTCCGACGAGGAGGCTGGTACAATAAATATGTCAGACGGGTTTATGACCGCTATGAAGGCGCTGAGGAAAAGATTGGGCAAGCTGCTAAGCTAGAGATTCACCATCGGATAGAGGATTTTGTGGAGAATCCGGTCTATGCTGGGCAATTTTTTATGAAAAAGTTTGTGACAACCTGGGCGGAGTCAACCTTTCAGTCTATTTGGTCAGGACCCAGTAAGCTCCAACAGCGCCCGCTAAAAGGGGTAGGACTAGAGAGCCTTTACCGAGGTGGTGCGATGTATCGCCTCTTTTATCATTATACCCATGCTTACTTAATCTTGCTATATGGTGGTGCCTTTGTATTTTTAGTCGTGCTCCCTCCACGGAAGCGTCTGCCGATCGCCTATTATGCCTATGTCTACTGGGCAGGAGGAGTGGTGTTTCATTTATTGTGGGAGACCAAAAGCCAATATGCCTATCCCTATGTCTTTTTCATGATTCCCTTTGCGGTGAAAGGCTATCAAGAAGGGCGGGAGTGGTTACAAAAACGGCAGCAAAGTGTGAGAAATCATACCTAAAGAAGCTGATGTGAGAAGTCTTCTCCTAGGGAGTGAGTTGGATCTTGCTCCCTTTTATTATCCTGTGAAATATGATACAATGAAGTCATCATGATAGAATGGGAGAAGTAGTATGCGTTGCCCCAAATGTGCCAGTATAAAATCCAGTGTTGTTGATAGTCGTCAGGCAGAAGATGGAAATACCATTCGCCGTAGAAGAGTGTGTGAAAACTGTGGTCACCGCTTTACGACCTATGAACGAGTAGAAGAAAAAACCTTGGTGGTCGTGAAAAAGGATGGAACCCGGGAACAATTTTCCCGTGAGAAAATTTTTAATGGAATTATTCGTTCTGCTCAAAAGCGTCCTGTTTCTAGTAATGAAATTGAAGAAGTGGTCAATCGGATTGAGCAAAAGGTTCGAGCCCACAGCGATAGTGAAGTGGAAAGTGATTTGATTGGAAATTTAGTGATGGAAGAGTTGGTGGAGTTGGATGAGATTACCTATGTCCGTTTTGCCTCAGTCTATCGTTCCTTTAAAGATGTGGGTGAATTGGAAAACTTGCTCAAACAAATCACTAAGGGCAGCAAGACAAGAAGATAGGTAGTACATGAAACCAAGTGATCAATATTCTTACATGCGAAAGAACGCTATAAGTCCTAACTGGCTTAGCTTTATCCTCTGTTATCAACCCATTATTGGTCAGGATGCGGCTGCGGTCTATCAATTTTTATGGGCTGGCTATGATCATGGGGCGGGTAAGTATAGCCTTAGCCGGATTTTAAACCATGTCAATATGGGGCTCCATCGCTTGGAGAAAGCGATAGATATATTGGGAGCTATGGACTTACTTGCTGTCTACCAAAAGGACAATGCGGTATTGTTTTGCATGATAGAACCCTTAACAAAAGAGGATTTTTTGAAGAATCCCCTCTATCAAAAACTCCTGATCAAAAAAATCGGAGAGCCGGCAGTTGAGGAATGGACCCTCTCAAGACCAGTATCAGATACGGAAGTGACCAGGCATTTTTCAGATGTCTTTACCAGTGAGGGAGAATTTTCGCTTGCTCCTCTTGCTACACCGAGCTTTGATTTACAGGCTTTTAAGACGATGATGGCTCGCGATCAGTTACGGTTTCAAAATGAAACAGATGATGTGATTGCCCTCTATCATTTGGCGGAAAAAAAGGGTTGGGACTGGCAAGAGGCTTATAAAGTCGCAAAAGAAACTGCTCATGCTCAGATGATTTTAGTGAAACGTATGGAGCAAAAGGCGGAGGCAAAACCTATCGCGGCTAGTCTGACCAGACAGGAGCAAGCTATCGTCCATGAAAGTAGGTCCAAGACGGCACTTGAATTTTTAACCATGCTAAAAGAAGCGCGCAAGGCGCAGCTCACGAAATCAGAACGTAAGTGCTTGCAACAATTGATAGACTTGGGCTTATTAGATGAGGTTATCAATGTACTTGTCCTTTATACCTTTAACAAGGTTGATTCGGCTAATTTACAAGAAGCCTATGCCTTGAAATTGGGAAACGACTTTTCCTACAAGCAGATTCGAAGCGCAGAGCAGGCGGTCTATCATCTGCGCGATAGCAAAGACCGAAGCCGTAAGAAGCAAGAGACCCAGGCGCCAAAGAGCAATGTGCCTGAGTGGAGTAAGCAGGAAGTAAAAACCGAGCAGACAGCAAGAGGTCAGGCTGAACTGGCTGCGCTCTATCGTGAATTAGAAGCCATGGAAATGAGAGGAGAGGGATAGATGAAACTTGTCCAAGACAGAATACCGCAGGGGGCTGAATCAGGAAGAAAGTCTTATCAGGAGCTTTATCAAGAGCTTATTCAGGATAAGGAAGTAGCTGACTTTATCCGTCATCATCAACTGACAGAGGAAGAAATTACCCGTTCGATTTCCAAATTTTTTGAATATGTGACCGAGCGAAAAAAATTCCTCCATCAGGATAACTCTTATATTGCAGTCGGCTATCAGCCGGTTCTCATCATGAATGAGGGGTATGCAGATGTATCCTATTTGGAAACGGCTGAATTGCTTGAATATCGGAGGGTAGAGGCAGTTAAAAGTCGCATTCAGCTAATCAATCTTCCGGCTCATCTGAAAAATATCACGATTGCAGATGTAGATCTTAAGGATGAAAATCGCGTAAAGGTCACAAAAGCCATTACGGAATTTGTCAAACAGGTCGGTCAAGATAATAAAGGTTTATATCTCTATGGCAATTTTGGGGTTGGCAAAAGCTACCTCATGGCCTATTTAGCAAATCTCCTGTCTAAGACCCACCAGTTGTCTACTACCATGCTTCATTATCCGACCTTTGTGGTTGACATCAAAAATGCAATTGGAGAGGGCTTGGTAAAGGAAAAGATTGATGCCATTAAGACCGCCCAAGTCTTGATTTTAGATGATATTGGTGCAGAGCAGCATAGCTCTTGGGTGCGTGATGATGTCCTTCAGGTTATCTTGCAGCACCGAATGCAGGAAAACCTACCAACCTTTTTTACCTCGAATTTTTCCTTTGCGGATTTGGAGCGCCACTTTGCAGCAGGACGCTCAGGAGATGAAACTTGGCAGGCTAAGCGGGTGATGGAACGCATCCGATTTTTAGCCACTGAATTACAATTAGGAGGAAGGAACCGTCGATGAATGAAACAATAGAGTTAATGTTAGCCCATAGCTCGGTCCGTAGGTTTACCGATGATGTGATTTCAGATGAAGATTTGGAGGCGATTATCAGTGCGGGACGCGCAGCTTCGACTTGGAAAAATTTTCAATCCTACTCGATTGTTGTAGTGCGCTCAAAAGAAAAGAAAGAAGCCTTGCATGCTTTGACCCCTCAACCAGCTATTTTACAGGCAGATACCATTTTGCTCTTTGTGGGTGACCACCATCGGGCGAGCAAGGCTGCACAGCTCCACCAAACCACCTTTGATGCCAAAGGAACAGAAAATCTGTTAATCTCTTCAGTAGATGCAGCGTTAGCTGGACAAAATGCCCTGCTTGCGGCGGAGAGTTTGGGTTATGGCGGTGTCTTCATTGGCATGATTCGCCATGCAGCGAGGGCTGTTGCCGACCTCTTTAAATTGCCAGACTATACCTATCCTGTCTTTTGTATCGCCCTAGGAAAGCCTAATCAGCAGTTTCCAGTTAAGCCGCGTCTACCTCAAGAAGCAATTGTCTTTCAGGAAGAATACAAGGAACAAGGCGTGGAGACGATTATGGCCTATGATCAGATCCAATCAGACTATGCAGGAGCCAGACAGAAAGAAACCTGGTCAGAACGTTTGCTTGCCCAATTTGGTCAAGCAGAACACCCAGAAACAAGAACACTTTTGAAAGAAAAACACTTATTGTAGAAAAGGAGGAGCAATGGCTCTACCAACTATTGCCATCGTGGGGCGTCCTAACGTTGGAAAATCAACCTTATTTAATCGGATTGCCGGCGAGCGCATTTCTATCGTAGAAGATATAGAAGGTGTGACCCGCGATCGAATCTACGCAACAGCTGAATGGCTCAACCGTCATTTCAGCCTCATTGATACAGGGGGAATTGATGATGTTGATGCCCCCTTTATGGAGCAAATCAAGCATCAGGCAGAGATTGCCATGAATGAAGCAGATGTCATCGTCTTTGTCGTATCAGGTAAGGAGGGAGTGACAGATGCCGATGAATATGTGGCAAAAATCCTCTATAAGACCAATAAACCCGTTATTTTAGCGGTGAATAAGGTTGACAACCCTGAAATGCGTAGCGATATATATGACTTTTATTCTTTGGGATTAGGGGATCCCTATCCAGTATCTTCTGTTCATGGGATTGGTACAGGAGATGTACTCGATGCCATTGTAGAAAATCTGCCAGCTGAGGGTGAAGCAGAAAATCCAGATATGATCAAATTCAGTTTAATCGGTCGTCCAAATGTTGGAAAGTCGAGCTTGATTAACGCTATTTTAGGTGAGGAGCGTGTGATTGCTAGCCCTCTTGCAGGGACGACGCGTGATGCGATTGATACGGTCTTTACGGATAGCGAGGGACAGGAATTTACCATGATTGATACTGCAGGGATGCGGAAGTCTGGAAAAATCTATGAAAATACGGAGAAATACTCTGTCATGCGTGCCATGCGTGCCATTGATCGTTCTGATGTGGTTCTCATGGTCTTGAATGCTGAGGAGGGGATTCGCGAGTATGATAAGCGAATTGCTGGATTTGCCCATGAAGCAGGAAAAGGGATGGTGATTGTTGTGAACAAGTGGGATACCCTTGAAAAGGACAATAAGACCATGCAGAACTGGGAAGCAGATATTCGAGACCAATTTCAGTATCTATCGTATGCCCCGATTCTCTTTGTGTCTGCTTTGACCAAGCAACGTCTGCACAAGCTACCAGCCATGATCAAACAAATCAGTCAAAGTCAACAGACCCGGATTTCATCTGCTGTCTTGAACGATGTCATTATGGATGCGATTGCGATTAACCCGACACCGACAGATAAGGGCAAGCGCCTTAAAATTTTTTATGCAACCCAAGTGGCGACCAAACCACCAACCTTTGTTATCTTTGTCAATGAAGAAGAACTCATGCATTTCTCTTACCTGCGCTTCCTTGAAAACCAGATTCGCAAGGCTTTCGTCTTTAGTGGTACCCCGATTCATTTGATTGCCCGTAAGCGGAAGTAGTCTGATAGGGGAGAGATGGTGCTTTCTTCTATAGGGGGATGATTTGCTACTCCTGCGTCTGAATAGGAATAAAAGCAAGAGGGAGTGGGAAAGAAATCAGCAAGTCAATAAATAGCTAAGAAATGGCTCCAACATAATGGATAGAAAAAATACAGACGAGTGGCTGGATTTCATCAAAATCAGCTTGCACTGTCTGTGTTTTTTAGTGTTCAGCTTGTTTCAATCCTCATCATTTTTGAGGCTCTTTGTCAACTGTAGTGGGTAGATGAAAAGCTAACACCTAGAGAGGACGAACTTGGTTCTCTCTTTCTTTACGTTTAAAGCAATCAAAATGCGTTTTTTAAAGTTTTCAA
>NZ_JBUEQR010000079.1:0-3467 GCF_054968985.1 Streptococcus sp. 1F3
ATGGGACTTTTTTTCTATACTCAAAAAGGCTCCATAATCTCTACAGTGGATTTACCCACTACAGAAATTATAGAGCCTTTATTATGGTGTCAATGTTTGAGGCTCGATTATTGGAGTCGGTGAAATTTGGATTTATTGATCGGGTACAGTTCCGAGATGTGACTTACGCTCCCAAGATTTTGATTAATAATGCTGAGGAAAAGCGGTTTGTATTGACCGACTTACAGGAGGAATTGCTCAAGAGTACAGCCTTTTATTTTTCGGTGGCTTTTGTCACTCAGTCTGGGATTTCTATGATTAAGGCACAGCTGGCTGATTTGGCTGAGCGGGGTGTGAGAGGAAAGATATTAATCTCACCTTATCTTGATTTCAATGATCCTTTAGCTATGTATGACTTGTTGCGATTACCGAATGTGGAGGCTCGAATCTCTCATGAATCAATGCAACTGCACTCAAAGTATTACTTGTTTGAACAAGAAAACAAGCAGGTATTGATTGCAGGTTCCTCAAATTTAACAGCGACAGCTTTGAAACAAAATTATGAGTGGAATATCAAGTTAAATTCGACAGATAATGGGGATTTGGTACATCAAACGAAACAAGAATTTGACCGAATTTGGGCTTTATCAAGGTCCTTGACAGCTGATATTATTGAATCTTATAAACGAAAACGTAAGTCGGTTATTCAGGTCATAAATATCGAGGAAGAGTCTACATCTGTTTATCAAACTGATAAGGTTGCACCTAATGAAATGCAAGAGCAAGCTCTAGCTGGCCTGCGAGAAGTACGGGAAAATGGTGCTGAAAAAGCCTTGGTTATTTCTGCTACTGGAACAGGAAAAACGTATTTATCAGCTTTTGATGTTCGCCAAGTAAACCCAGAAAGGGTCCTCTTTGTTGCTCACCGAGAGCAGATTTTAAGTAAGTCTTTGGAAAGTTTTCAGCGCGTTCTTGGATTCACTAATGATGAAGCCTGTATATACAAATCTGGGGTCGATATTTCGGACAAGAAATATATTTTTGCGACTATTCAAACACTGTCACGTGATGGGCATTTACAACGTTTTGCACCAGATTTTTTCAATTACATCTTGATTGATGAGGTACACAAAGCCGGTGCAGAATCTTATAAGAAGGTGATGAACTATTTTGTACCGGATTTTCTGTTGGGGATGACTGCAACACCTGAACGGACCGATGGACAAAATATCTATGAGCTATTTGATTACAATATCGCCTATGAGATTCGGTTGCAGGATGCTATGGATGCGAATCTCTTGTGTCCTTTCCATTATTTTGGAGTGACTGATATTACGGTTGATGGCAAATTGATTGGAGAGGATGAAGATTTTTCAACCTTGGTGTCTGAACAGCGTGTTCAACACATTATTGAAAAAATCACTTATTACGGATACAGCGGGGAAGTTGTTCGTGGACTGATGTTTTGTTCCAGCAAAAAAGAAGCTAGTGAATTATCCGTCCTCTTGAATCAGCGAGGTTTTCGTACACAGGCATTGACCGGAGATGATAGTCAAATAATACGTGAAGAAGCGGTTAAAAAACTCGAGAATGGGGTATTAGATTATCTACTTACAGTTGACATTTTCAATGAAGGGATTGATATCCCAAGTGTGAATCAAGTGATTATGCTTCGCAATACAGAATCCAGTATTATTTTTGTTCAGCAACTTGGTCGTGGTCTTCGTAAACATCCCTCGAAAGATTATGTGACAATTGTTGATTTTATTGGAAATTATCATAATAACTACTTAATTCCAGTAGCCTTATTTGGTGACCAGTCGATGAATAAGGATAATTATCGTCGTGAAGTACGAGAGGCTAACCTGATTAGTGGTTTGACAACGATCAATTTTGAAGAAGTTGCCCGGAAGCAGATTTTTGACTCCATTACTAATACAAGTCTTTCCAGTATGAAAATTTTGCGAGATAGTTATGTAGCCTTGCAGAATAAATTAGGGCGTCAGCCATTTTTGAAAGATTTTGTGATTTATAATGGAATGGAGCCACTGACTTTTTTTGATAACAATGCTTTCAAAGATTATGCGGATGTTGTCACGAAATTTGGAGAACAATCGATTCAATTTACAGATGTGGCTAAGAGCTTCTTGTCTTTTATCACTTTTGAATGTTTGAGTGGTAAACGTCCGCATGAGCTTATTTTATTAAAACTACTGGTGGAGCATGGTGGAGAGTTAGAGTTCCATTCTTTCATTGAAAAACTAGTTCACAAAGATTTGGATACTTCAAGTGAAGTTATTACCTCTGTAGAAAGAGTGCTTCGTCTATCTTTTCTAAAAGCTCAGGAACAAAAACGTTTTGGGATAGAAGCGCTCGTTTCAAGAACAGGTAAGGTATATACTCTACATGAACAGGTATTAGAAGTCTTGAAGAATGATTCTGTCTACTATGATTTCTTTATGGATGTACTGGAAACAGGTCTACTTAAATCAGAGGATTATCCACAGATATTTACTCTCGGCCAGAAGTACTCTCGCAGAGATGTGCTGAAACTGCTAAACACCAGGCGAGATGAACCGCCACTGAATATAGGTGGTTACAAGATCGATAAGGAAACAAATACTTGTCCGATATTTATTACCTACCACAAGAGTGAGGATATTAGTGATACAATTAAGTATGAAGATGAGCTTTTAAATGAGTCAATATTGAGATGGTTCTCTAAGAACAAGCGGACTTTAAAATCTCCGGATGTGAAACAAATTATTGATTCTAATGAAAATGGTTTACGCTTAGAATTATTTGTCATCAAAGATGATGCTGAAGGTGGTGATTTCTATTATTTAGGACCATTGAGCTATATTGAGGGTAGTGCGGAGGAAATGGAGAAGGCTGGAGAAAGTGTTGTTAGTATGCTCTTTTCACTTAAGGAGCCAGTCAAAGCTGATTTATTCCATTATTTAACAACAAAATAAAAAAATGAGGTTCTTACTGAATCTCATTTTTACTTAACAAATCAACAGCAGGACGGTCAACTGGGGCCCAGTCTAATTGGTGTAATTCTGAAGGGGATAGCCATTTGGAATTTTGGTGTTCTAACAAGGTTAGATCCCCTGATAGAAGTTCGGCCTCATAAGTTTTCATAATAACTGTTCCAAAATCGTAGTTATAAGAAGTTTCATTAACATAATTGAGGACCTTAATCTCACTAGCGAGTTCTTCTTGAATTTCCCGGACAAGTGCTTCTTCAGGAGACTCCCTTAACTCAAGTTTACCACCTGGAAATTCCCAAAGACCTCCAAGACTTTTTCCTTCAGGACGTTGAGCGCAGAAATATTTTCCATCTTTTTTGATCGCAGCTGCAACGACGTTGATAATTTTTTTTGACATGATACCCTCCATTCATTCATTTATAGTTATTTCGCTTTAAAAAACATTATTCAGACATTCTGTCACCGAGTTATATTTTGGTAGTAACTCCATGACTT
>NZ_JBUEQR010000080.1:0-6908 GCF_054968985.1 Streptococcus sp. 1F3
TATGGGACTTTTTTTCTATACTCAAAAAGGCTCCATAATCTCTACAGTGGATTTACCCACTACAGAAATTATAGAGCCTTTCTTATGGTATACTCATTTCATTTACCTTTTATTCCTTCGACGATTGTGGAAACTCCGTTTCTCTATTTCCAACTTCCAATCATCTTCTAGATGAATTGTGGAAACTTCGTTTCCTTACTCGCTTTGCCGTACTCTACGATTGTTACTGACTATCGTCAGTATGATTTCCAACCTTCAACAGTCATTAGACTGTTGAAGCAGCCTGCAGCTCGTTGCCTAGTACTAAAAGTAAACGAAACAACTATATTGAGCGTGTTTTATGAAAGAGAGGGTAGAGGGGGTTACACCTCATTCAGAGTAGCTAGTAGCTTTCTTTAGATTTTTAGTATAGTGCTTTTGTTTTAAAATAGAATGTATCACCAACTTGATACCTGTAAAATAATACTCTTTAAAAATCAAAAGGATACTTCGTCCACTTGCCTTGGTGAAGGCTCGTTCTACCTTCGGCTTCGATTATAAGGAAATGAGCGGTGCTACTCTCATTTCCAACCTTTCACAATTCTTAATTGTGAAAGCTAGTCTACTTTTGATTTTTATTGAGTATAAGCAGTGCCGAGGTGAGTTTTTATAAAGAGATTCAAAAGTAAACTGACTATTATAGTCAATTCACTTTAAAACCAGCACGATAATTATGATATGCCTGCTTATGCTACATACTCAAGGGCAGTTTTTCTAATTCCATAATATAGTTTTTAAAAGTGAAATAACTATATCATTTATAAGCTATAAGGCTGTAGAAGCACATGGTGAAAATAGGACGTCTGACGAAAAGTTGGAAGTCTAATCTAAGAGGATTCTATAGGCTAAAGTCCATCAAGAAGTCAAAATAGAAACAGGAAGCTTTTGCTAGACGTCAGCATCTTCGCAAAGCTTCCTGTTTCTTTTGCATTTAGGTGCATTCAATTATCAATGTAGACTAGAATGACTAGATTAAGAATTGTCTAGCAGCATCATGACCTAGCAGAGGATAAGCATGGAGGTGTAGGAGGAATTGGATGCTATCGACTGGTCAATGTATCTTCCTTGACATGCACAGTCATGGTCTGGGTATCTATGTGAACCCTTGCTCCGATAGTAATGGTGAAAAGGGGCTGGGTATGGGCAAAATCCATATCGTAAATGACTGGAATGGTCTTTAATACAGGATATTTATCCAGGATATAGAGTAATAGTTCCTGGGTCATGCTACATTCTTTTGGGAAACGACCGATGAGAATAGCTTTTGGTTCTGGATAGGCTTGGAGTAGTGCTGCGAGGGTGCGGTCAAAGTCGAAGTAGTCATCTTCTTCTGCCTCCTCTAAAAAGAAGAGATAATCGTTTTCTTGTGGTGCATAGGGGGTGCCGGGTAGGAGCGAGAAGGTTGATAAATTGCCACCGAGAGCGATCGCCTCGGCTTGTCCGTGATTGTAGACTTTCCATTTAGTCTTGAGAAAGGTCATCTCTGCATTAGGTAGGTACCAGGCGTTACTCCCCCATTCCTTACTTGGGACTAAATAATAGGAAGTTTGGGTTAGGGCTTTTAGCCAACTTTCGGTCTGATAGTCTTGGAGGGCTTCCATTTTAAAGCTAGAATAGGCAGGTCCCATATATGTTTTTAGTCCTGTCTTGGCATAAATAGCATTGAGGAGCGCTGTGGTATCTGAATAACCACAAATGATCTTGGGATGGGTTCGGATTAAGTCATAATCAAGGTGGGGCAGGAGTTCATTGCAGTTAAAGCCGCCGATTGTAGCTAGAATCATATCTACACCATCATCTAAAAATGCTTCGTGCAGGTCTGCTACACGGCTTTCAATAGAAGAAGATCCTAGTAAATCGTGTTCATGATAGTGTTTTGAAAATGACAGTTTGAATCCCAGATCTTCCAAACGTTTTTTAGCGGAACGATTGGCATCAAAACCGCCGATACGTTCAATTGATGATGATGGACTAAGAATGCGGATATGGGCATCGTTGCTAAGTTTTTTTATTAGGGAACCCTCCTTTTGATGTTTTTATATTGTACTCTTTTTTACAGAGGAATGCAAAAAGCTTTCCCACATTTTTGGTGGAATAGGTATTTGTAATGGTTTTAGATTGAATATTTCTTATAGAACATGGTAAAATAGAGTGACTATTTTGGATAAATGAGTGATTTGAAATGAAAAAGCATCAAACGGTTTGTAAGTTTATAGGGCAGACCCTGCTGTACTTTATGATTTTTCTAGCCCTACTATACTTTTTTTCCTACCTTGGACAAGGGCAAGGTGGCTTTATTTATAATGAATTTTAGAGGTGAATGGTGACACAACGAATGATAAAGGATATGATTGAAACAATTGAGCAGTACGCAGTAACCCAGCCAGACTTTCCTGTCTATAATATCTTGGGTGAGGTGCATACTTATCGGGATTTGAAAGAAGATTCAGATAGTCTCGCAGCAAGGATTGATAGTCTTGGCTTGCCTGCAAAGTCTCCTGTTGTTGTCTTTGGTGGACAAGAGTATGAAATGCTTGCCACCTTTGTAGCCCTTACCAAGTCTGGTCATGCCTATATTCCGATTGATAGCCATTCTGCCTTGGAGCGGGTCTCTGCTATTTTAGAAGTGGCAGAGCCGAGTTTAATTATTGGAGTGGCGGATTTTCCTTTAGAAGTGGCGATTCCTAAGCTAGGTCTTTCGGATATCAAGTCTGCTTTTGCACAAAAGAAAGCCTATGACAGACTTCATTCAGTCAAGGGGGAGGATAACTACTATATCATTTTTACCTCTGGTACGACTGGCAAGCCCAAGGGAGTACAGATTTCCCATGATAATCTGCTCAGCTTTACCAACTGGATGATTACCGATCAGGAATTTGCGATTCCAAGTCGTCCCCAGATGCTTGCTCAACCTCCCTATTCTTTTGATTTATCAGTGATGTACTGGGCGCCTACTCTAGCATTAGGAGGGACCTTATTTGCCTTACCAAGTAGCATGGCACAGGACTTTAAGAAACTATTTGCGACCATTTTAGACCTGCCGGTTGCTATCTGGACTTCGACACCATCTTTTGTTGATTTAGCTATGCTATCTGAGGATTTCAATGCCAAGAGTATGCCCCATATCACGCATTTCTACTTTGATGGTGAGGAATTGACGGTTAAAACGGCGCAAAAGCTCCGTGATCGTTTTCCGAATGCACGGATTATCAATGCTTATGGACCGACGGAGGCGACTGTTGCCCTCTCAGCAGTAGCAGTAACAGATGAAATGTTGCATACTCTCAAGCGTCTGCCGATCGGTTATACCAAGGCTGATTCGCCAACTTTTATTATTGATGAAAATGGAAATAAACAGCCTGTCGGTGTGCAGGGAGAAATTATCGTTTCAGGTCCTGCCGTATCAAAAGGTTATCTGAACAATCCTGAAAAGACAGCCGAAGCCTTCTTTGAATTTGAGGGATTACCAGCCTATCATACAGGAGACGTAGGCGCAATGACAGCCGAAGGCCTGCTCCTATATGCTGGTCGGATGGATTTTCAAATCAAATTTAATGGCTACCGCATCGAGCTAGAGGATGTCTCTCAAAATTTGAATAAATCGCAATATATCAAGTCTGCGGTTGCTGTTCCACGCTATAACAAGGATCACAAGGTGCAAAATCTCTTGGCTTACGTCATCTTAAAAGAGGGAGTGCGTGAGCAGTTTGAACGTGATATTGACATTACCAAAGCAATCAAGGAAGACTTGGAAGATGTGATGATGTCTTATATGATGCCTTCTAAGTTCCTCTACCGTGAATGTTTGCCGCTGACACCAAACGGGAAGATTGACATCAAGGGCTTGATTAGTGAGGTAAACAATCGATGATGGATTTTCTCAAGGAGCTTCCGCATTTGGAGCCTTATGGGGAACCTCTGTACTTTGTTTACCTGCTTGCGGCAGTCTTACCTATTTTTATTGCTCTCTTTTTTAAGAAACGTTTCGCCTGGTATGAGGGATTGGTGAGTGTAGCTTTTATTGTCTTTATGTTGACAGGCGATAGTCCTGCCCAACTCGTTGCTCTCTTCTTTTATGTAACTTGGCAAACTAGCTGGGTCTTTAGCTATAAATGGTATCGGTTGAAAAAGGATAGCAAGTGGGTGTTTTATCTCCATGTTTTGCTTGCAGTTTTTCCCCTATCTATGGTAAAGGTCATGCCTGCCATTTCAGGGCATCAGTCGCTCTTTGGCTTTTTAGGAATTTCTTATCTGACCTTTCGCTCAGTCGGAATGATCATTGAGATGAGAGACGGTGTCTTAAAAGAGTTCAATTTGGGGCAATTCTTACGCTTTTTACTCTTTTTACCGACTTTCTCGGGAGGTCCGATTGACCGTTTCCGGCGTTTTGAAGAGAATTATCGGACAATCCCTGACCGTGATGAACTTCTTGATATGTTAGAAGTGGCTGTAGGTTACATTATGCTGGGATTCTTGTATAAATTCATCTTGGCCCATATCTTTGGTTCTATGATTTTACCGCCGCTGAAGCAGTATGCCCTGTCACAAGGCGGTTGGTTCAATCTGCCAGCTCTAGGTGTTATGTATGCCTTTGGTCTTGATCTATTCTTTGACTTTGCCGGCTATTCCATGTTTGCAGTTGCTATTTCCTATCTTATGGGGATTAAAAGTCCAGAAAATTTTGATAAGCCCTTCCTATCGCGTGACCTTAAGGAATTTTGGAATCGTTGGCATATCAGCTTATCATTTTGGTTCCGTGATTTTGTCTTCATGCGCTTGGTTATGGTCTTTATGCGCAATAAGGTCTTTAAAAATCGCACTACAACATCAAGTGTAGCTTACTTGCTCAATATGCTCCTCATGGGCTTATGGCATGGTGTGACTTGGTATTATATTACTTATGGTCTTTTTCACGGCTTAGGATTGGTTATCAATGATGCCTGGATTCGCAAGAAAAAGATGCTCAATAAAGAACGGAAAACAGCAGGTCTTCCCTCCTTGCCTGAGAATCGCTTCACACAGGCTTTAGGAGTAGTAGTGACCTTTCATGTTGTGATGTTGTCATTTTTAATCTTTTCTGGATTTTTAAATGACCTGTGGTTTAAGAAATAAAAAGGAGTTATTCTATGGATATTAAGGCAGAAGTACTTGAAATAATGGATGAATTGTTTATGGAGGATGTATCAGACATGATGGATGAAGATTTGTTTGATGTAGGTGTTCTAGATAGTATGGGAACGGTGGAGTTGATTGTTGAAATTGAATCACGTTTTGATATCCGTGTTCCCGTGTCAGAATTTGGACGCGAGGACTGGAATACTGCCAATAAAATCATCGAAGGGATTACGGAGTTGAGGAATGCTTAGACGTCTAGGGCTCATTTTAGGACCAGTCTTTTGTGCCGCCTTGTTGGTAGTCTGTCTACTTGTCTTTTATCCGACCCAGATCCATCACAATTTTGAGGCAGAAAAACGCTCTGCGGTAACCCTAACAGCTACGAGTTTTAAGGGGCGAATGCAAAAAGTTCAAGCACTGACAGATACGAACCACCGCTTTGTTCCCTTCTTTGGCTCGAGTGAGTGGTTGCGCTTTGATAGTATGCATCCGTCTGTCTTGGCGGAGAAGTATGACCGCTCATATCGTCCTTATTTGCTAGGACAGCGTGGTGCAGCTTCTCTCAACCAATACTTTGGCATGCAGCAGATGTTACCGGAGCTTGAGAATAATACAGTGGTTTATGTCGTATCCCCCCAGTGGTTTACCAGGACTGGCTATGATGCGAGTGCCTTTCAGCAGTATTTTAATAGTGATCAATTGACTAGTTTTTTGACCCAGCAAACAGGAGATATAGCTAACCAGCATGCAGCTGGGCGGCTCTTGCAACTCTATCCTAATGTGACCATGGCAGATCTTGTCAAGAAAGTAGCGGCTGGGAAAGACCTATCGGGGTCAGAAGAAGAGTTTATTGAGCTAATGGCACATGTCAATAAGCGACAGGATTTTTTCTTTAATAGCTTGATACCAAGTTATAACCGTCATTATGACCAGCGTATCCTCCCAAGATTAGAACAATTACCAGAGGAATTTTCGTACGAGGCACTTGAAAAAGTGGCTATCCAAGAAGCTAAAGAACATACCAAGACCAATGATTTAGGGATTGATGATCGTTTCTATCAGAGACGTCTGAAGTCAAAGATAGAGCAATTAAAGGGTGCCCAGAAGCATGTCTCCTATATCAAGTCTCCAGAGTACAATGACTTGCAGCTGGTTCTCACTCAATTTGCCCAATCAAAGACCAATGTCCTCTTTGTCATTCCACCAGTAAATGAGAAGTGGATGGCCTATACAGGTTTACGTGAAGACATGTATCAACAAACGGTTGAAAAAATTACCTATCAACTACAAAGCCAAGGCTTTACCAACATTGCTGATTTTTCAAAAGATGGAGGCAAGGCCTACTTCATGCAGGATACCATTCATATTGGTTGGCTCGGCTGGCTCGAATTTGACAAGGTGGTCGATCCCTTTGTCGCCAATCCCCAACCTGCCCCAACTTATCACCTCAATCCAGCCTTTTTCAGCAAAGAATGGGCGAATTACGATGGGGACGTGAAGAAATTTTCAATTGCAAACAAATAAGGGCTCTTTGTCAACTGTAGTGGGTAGATGAAAAGCTAACACCTAGAGAGGACGAACTTGGTTCTCTCTTTCTTTACGTTTAAAGCAATCAAAATGCGTTTTTTAAAGTTTTCAAAGTTCCTGAATCCAAGGCATTTCTTTTAATGACTTTGATGAGATTGTTGGTTGCCTCCAGTTTGGCGTTGGAATAAGGCAATTCCATGGCGTTTAAAACCTTGTCTTTATCCTTT
>NZ_JBUEQR010000081.1:0-5516 GCF_054968985.1 Streptococcus sp. 1F3
ATCAATGGCGGTTTTCTTTGCTTCTGCTGCCTTATCAATTTCTGACTTAGCGGTGGTCTTGGCTGTCGCATCTGGATTGATGGCAGAAATAGCGGTGGTGCCGGCAGTTTGAGCCTTCGTAACGGCATCATTGGTAGTTGCCGCATCAACTGCATCCTTGGCTTCCTGAGCTTTTGCATCAACTGCATTCTTAGCGGCTTGCTTTTCCTCGTCCGTCAAGTCTGTACGAGCATCAATAGCAGTTTTCTTTGCCTCTGTCGCCTTATCAATTTCTGACTTAGCGGTGGTCTTAGCTGTCGCATCTGGATGGATGGCAGAAATAGCTGTGGTGCCGGCAGTTTGAGCCTTCGTAACGGCATCATTGGTAGTTGCCGCATCAACTGCATCCTTGGCTTCCTGTGCTTTTGCATCAACGGCATCCTTAGCCGCTCGCTTTTCTTCATCCGTCAAGTCTGTACGAGCATCAATAGCAGTTTTCTTTGCCTCTGCTGCCTTATCAATTTCTGACTTAGCGGTGGTCTTAGCTGTCGCATCTGGATTAATGGCAGAAATAGCGGTGGTGCCGTCAGTTTGAGCCTTCGTAACGGCATCATTGGTAGTTGCCGCATCAACTGCATCCTTGGCTTCCTGTGCTTTTGCATCAACTGCATCCTTAGCGGCTCGCTTTTCTTCGTCCGTCAAGTCTGTACGAGCATCAATAGCAGTTTTCTTTGCCTCTGCTGCCTTATCAATTTCTGACTTAGCATTATCCTTATTTCCATTAACCTCACCGTTTAGGGCCACCTTAGCATTTTCAATTGCTTGGATAGCACGGTCAATCGCTACTTGATCTGAATTAGGATTGTCTAAAATTGTTCGTCCTTCTTGAAGAGCTGTATCGTATGCTGCCTTCTTATCCGGATCAGCCTTTTCATAATTAAGAGTCGGTTTAACCACATTTTGTTCATCAATTTTAGTAACTAGCTGACTCTTATCTACAACCGTTATCGTAAAAGTTTGTGGATCCGAGCTATTTCCAGTTGTATCTTCGGCTACAATGGTTACAGTATAAGTTCCTGGAGGAGCTGTAATTGTTCCAGTAATTCGCCCTTGAGTATCCGCAGTCAAACCAGCCGGTAAGCCACTCACAGTAACAGCCTTAACCTCAATATTATCCGTCACTTGTGGAGTAATATCAATTGAGCTATTTTTCTCAACCAAACGGTTATCAAGTGCTTCGACAGTCGGTTTCGTTTCATCAGGTCTCACAGTCGCTTGATAACTTCCTGTCGCCTGTGTTCCGTTTACATCTCTACGAACCACCTGAATTTTAGTTCCTAAACCTACAAAGTTCTTCTCAGGAGTAAAGGTCACTCGCCCATCTGCAGCAAGAGTATATATTCCCTCTCCTGCGATAGTCTTAGTCTTTGAGCCATCTAAAAATGTCGCTGCTTGAGTAGTATCCATTGGTACTGAAGCATCTCCTGGAGCAAAAGGAACCAGTTCAGACTGGACTCGATTCTGCTCACCTGTCGTAGCTACATCTTGACCAGTTGGTCTAACAGCTGTAACTGTTGGCGTATAAGTTGCAGTAGCGGTTCTTAGAATATGATTTCCATTTTTATCAACTCCCACACTAGTAGTCAGTTGCACTCGTACAGGACTTGCGGTTCCTACAAAACCTTTTTCTGGTGTAAAGGTCACTTGCCCTGTCGTTCCATCAACAGTATAAACACCTTGTCCACTCACAGTAACAGGAGTTGTAACAGGAGTATCTGATCCTGGTGCTAGAAGTTTTACTGGATAGGTGTTACTAGGATAGACTCTAGTCTGATTATCTGTCTTTTGGAAAACAAACTCAGCACTTTGAGCTTGTCCTTGCAAACCACTAGTTTCCTTGTTAGAAGTGCTAATATCCGGAATAATGACCTTTGGAATATAAACTGCATCCATGGTCTGTCCACTGATCGTATTAATATTCGTTAAACCTGTGCGAGCTTCTGCTGTCCAGCCTGTATCCGCTCCATTCTCATCCCAGGCTCTAATCACTACTCCTGTAGCATTTCCTACAAAATCAGCTTCAGGAGTAAAAGTAATTACTCCACTCTGTGGATTTAGGGTATAAACACCTTGACCTGCTACTTTCAGAGTTGTCTCATCAGATACTTGACCGTTGACCACGAATTTATAAGGTTTACTTGCATCTAAGTGATTGACACTATTAACATTATAGGAACGTTTTCCATAAGCCGTAAAGGTCACCGTTGTAGACTGTTGCTCGCCCTTCTTACCCTGAGTCTCCTTCTTACTTCCTCTCGGTGGTATTGTTTGCTGAATTTGGAAATCTTCCACTTCACCGGAATAGGCAATTCCAGTAGGGTTTTCAATATCACTACGATCTAGAGCAATTCGTACACGTCCTCCAAGAACCATCTTGGTAACATCTACGTTTTGAGGAATACCTCGGAAAGTAAAGGTCACTTTCTGATTCTCTCCTGTTACTTGGACAATATCCGAAGCCTCCCCGACACCATCAAAATGACCGTCAGCATTAAAATCAATAAATGCTCTTGCATAAGCAGTTGCACTACCATTTTTACTTGCTAAAACTGTCAAGCTATACTCAGAAGCTCCAGCCTTTTGAAGTGGATAATTTCCCTGGGTGCTGACACCATTCTTATCCAGAATCTCACCTTCTCCTAGAAGCTGACGTGTCCCTTCATCCCCAACACCAGTTTGATCATCTCCCTCCCAAGCTATAATTCCTGACTGTTCACTGTCAATGTCTACGTCTGGTTTAGTGCTTCCTAGGTATGGTTGTTGAAGATTATTTGCTACTCCTGTAGAGATTGTATGACGAGCCGTTCCGTAAGATGCCGGCGCATCTCCAGAATCAAAGATAACAAAACCAATCATGGCTCCTTGTTTTCCTTTAGAATTGATATAAATACCAATATTTCTCGCATCTCGAGTCAAAACAATCGGTACAGAATTAACATGATTCTCTGCCTTAATAGGACCAAATACCTTCGTTCCTAAACCATCAGCATAGGTTACACCATCCCGCGTAGCAGTCTGCTGAGTTGCTGGAGTAATCTGAGTGTTGAGCCATCCCTCATCAATCTTAGTAGTCTGAGACCAACCCACTCTAGTTGTATATTTTGCACTATCTGGAGCAGCCCAAGGATTATTAATAGGCGTATAAGAGCTAGTTGTCCTAGAACCAGATAATTCTGTCAAGAGTTCAAAAGGTTGACCATCTGTCGTATAGAGCTCTAGCTCATGTTCTGACGGCTCTTCACCAGTCATCAAGACGACATTGGCAGGCACTTCTTTGCCGTTCAAATTTGCCTTAATTGAGAATTCAACTCCTACATTATCCCCGTTATTCTGTGATTGGATAACTGTCTTTCCTCCAGTATCCAATCCGACATTTTTAGCGGCTGAGTAATGCCTATCCTGAGTAGTCAATATAACTGAAGCTGGTGCATTCGTATTGTTGTTATGGTTAGTCGCATTGGCATTATAGTTCTTTCCTCCACGTTGACGATATAAATCCGTCGCATTAAAAGGACGGAGCTTAGTCACCTCAAGCGTGATAGTATAACCTGGAACAATTTCCTTAACAAAGCGTGTTCCAACTTGCAAACTATTATTTGGCCCTATATTGGTCAGAGCGCTTGTATCATTGAAATCCAAGAAGACAATCTGATCTTTCAAGCGTTCGACACTCGTTCCAACATATTGCTTATAGTTCTGACTAGGATCTGAATTTGCTGGAGTAGTATTTCGTAAAGCACTCCTTCTAACACGACGACTTCTTTCTTGTACCTCATTTGGCGTAATCTGTGGAGTTGTTGAAGCTTCTACTTTTTCTACTTCTTTATTTACCTGCTTCACTTTTTCGACAATTGTAGCATCAGAAACTGACACCCCATTAGTAGTAGATTCGTGTATCCCTTCCAATTTTAGCTCTTTTGCTGGGCTCTCCTTAGTCGCTCCAACAATTGCATTTCCCGTTTCGGGCACTGGAGCGGTTTCTATCGCCTCTTCCTTGCTAGGAGATGCTGGATCGTCTGATGCTGGCCGAACTAACGAAGAATTTGAAACTGCACTAGTAGCTTGCTCCACCACCTGACTGGCTGCTAAAGTGTGTTGACCCCCATCCGGTAAAGCAACTGTAACTTGCCCATTATCAGCTACAGTAATAACAGTAGCTATCGGCAATTCTTGATTACTGTTTCTAATTTCTGCCTCAATCTGAACTTTCTCATCAGCTGTCAATTTTGAACGATCCTGAACAACTATCTTGTGAGATAGTAAAAGATTCAAAACTGAAGCGTTTTCAGTTTCCGCTACAACAGAAGCTGGACTTGCTGAATCCTCAACAGAAGGAACGCTCTGATCTACAAGATCCCTTTTCTTATCTTCTTTACCGTCTTCAGTAAGTACTCGTGTATCATTAGGGACTTCTCCTGCCTTTGTTACATCTTCTACAATAGCAACTTTAGGACTATGGCTTGCTTCTACATCCTCTCCATCAGCCTGAACAGTTTGAATCGGTTGAAGTGCTAAAAAAGCAGAAACACCTAACAAAACCGATACTGTTCCAACATTATATTTGCGGATTCCAAATCGAAAGCTTGTTAATTGTTTAAAAAATGATTCCATTACAATATCGACCACCTTTGTATTAAATTTATAGTTTTTTTCCTTATTTTCAATTCGCTCTCAGAATTATTCTAAGTTTTTATAAAAATATATGAAAAACTATATCAGTAGAATTATCCAAAACTACCCTTCTATAATTAAAACAGATTTATTATGTAAAGTAAAGTATTTCTTCCTATATAGTGGGATTTTTTGTACCCCACATCAAGTCAATCACATAAAACTCGCTGCGAAATACTACTTCTAACCAGATTTGTTCAAAAACAAAAGCCTCTTAAATACAGTGATTCCTATAATCAATTTTAAATTTTTTATTGCAATTCAGCTCTACTATATACCTGATACGCCTTATTGTAACTTTACTGTTAGACAGCAAATCATTCTAGTAGTGATGTGAAAAACACATATGGAGTATAGCTCAGTCACAAACAGCACCAAGATCACTACTGTAAAGATAATTTTATTCCAAAATATTACGGGAACTATTGGGGTTGATGGGTATCTGCTTTCTTAGGATGTCTTGGGTGAGGAGTAACCTTACGTCAACCATATTGCACTAAGAGAGCATAAAATCTTTCATGACGAATCGATTTTCCAACCCATTTCTGATAACTTGATGCAGTTTTTCGATGGTGACATATCCCCCGTAATTGCTCTATCTAGGTGTTTCTTCAAGGAGAAATTGGAATTGTTTTTCTCCTTGTGTACTTAGTTTCAAAAGAAGAGCATACTATGCTTCAGAATAAAGAAAAAGTCTATTTCGACTAATTTTCTTTATTCTTTTTTCGGCTCTATAATTTCTGTAGTGGGTAAATCCACTGTAGAGATTATGGAGCCTTTTTGAGTATAGAAAAAAAGTCCCATAT